>NZ_DKJS01000076.1:85761-95179 GCF_002455205.1 Lysinibacillus sp. UBA6686
CCACCACCTGCCGTATTAAAATCACAGCAATCAGCAATTGCCTCCAGCAATGTGGATTTACCAGAGCCATTTTCACCAACAAAGAAAGTGACATTTGTCGGAAACTCTAGCTCCTGTAAATCCTGCAAGCTTGGTATATTAAAGGGATACACATGCTTATCTTCGATGTTGTTCTGTAACACCTTACATGATTTTAAATACATTTCGCTTCCTCCCTTACTATTATTATAACGTGCCCATGCTACTCTGAAACCGACTTTTTTTCCAAATACAAACTACAAACACCTAAAATAAATAATAAACTAATGCCTATAAAGGAAATAGGTGACCATGAGAGCCTTGGATCAAACAGCTGAAAGAAAAATGTGAATATTGGAACAAAGCATAAACTCATCATTACAATCAATGATGAGCAATACTGAATGCCTATCTGTAATAAATACATCGGTAGCATGACACCTATTACTGTGACTGCAAGTATCCATGAAATATTTCCCGAGAAATAATTAAAAAATATGTCGAAAGTTGCAGAAAAAGATAATAAAATTATGCCATAATAGCGGTTAGCTAAAATCATAGAAGTAGTCCAACCAGCCTCACTTAATCGCTTTGAGTAGATTGTACAGAGAACTGCACCAATCCCACAGCCAACACTCGCTATTAATGCCACAATTACAGGCAAGGTTAGGTCCATTTGAACAGCTGATTTCCCACTAATAACAGCTACTATTAGTATAGTACAAGCAATAAATGTTCCTAAAGCAATTGCCCATTGAACCCGAGGAATGGACTCCTTAGCAAAAACAGCTACTATTAAAACAAAAAGCGGTCCAATGCCCATTTCAAGTGCACTTACAATCGCGGACTCAACATATTTTAAGGCAAAATAAAAGCCCATAAATGTTATCACTGTAGCAGCGTTCAACTTCACTACATCCTTAATATTTCCCTTCCACACATTCACTTGCTTTCGTTTTCTGGCAAAGAATGAGAAATAAATCGCTGTAATGAAAAAACTAATACCCGTAAATAAAAAGGTGGGTACCTCCTGTACTTGCTTGGCATAGAACACTTGGCTCATCGATGTTAGAAGTGCTGACAGAACAAGTGCAGTTAAACCTACTGTTGTTGTATGCTTTTTTATTATCTCCATCCTATTTCCCTCCTTGATCATATAAGCGGCAGTTTCTCTCATCATTTCCCAAATAAAAAACTTCGTCTCCAATAAATATAGAGACGAAGTTATCCGCGGTACCACTCTGATTAGCTAGAAAGCTCACTTGACTATAACGGTAGCAGCCGTTTATACCTACTATCTTCAGCATAAAGAACTCCTGGATGAGTTCATAAATGGTTTGCGATGATTTTCACCAGCCATCATCTCTCTAAAGCAAACTACATTCACTACTACTTCCAATCATTGTTAAATCATTTTCGATACATCATAATTCATTTCACCCTTTTCGTCAAGACTCCCTGATATCTATTCTTTTGGACTTATAGAAAATGTTCTACTTTCTAAATGATTGTCATACATTGAGTAAAACCTTTTGCACCTTATTGTACCTGAAAAAAGAACAAGGGAGAAAAGTGATATGTTTGTGACTCATTTTTATGAAGGCAAGATTTCCGTATTAAGTCAGCTGCTCGTCAATCTACCTACTGTAGAAGAAAATATTAAAATTAAAGGACGAAAAGCAAAAATCATTGAGGTTAATCAAATCGACAATAATAATTACCAAGTACGTATCGTTTTTGAAATTATACCTAAGAAACAGCCTATTAAAGAACTTGGGAAGAAAAAAAGATAGCCTTTTATAGTTTAAAGAATAACGCTATCGTTGATAAATGCAATGATAGCGTTTTAAATTTTTTTAAATGGGTATCAAAATAGAAAGTTAACAACTGTTCTCAATTCAGAATAGTTGACTTTTTAATTGATAACAATTATCATTATCATTAGATTATTTCTTTTCTCCAAATTGCTTAATTCAGAATCCCCCTCTTTTTTGAAATAAGCATGTATCAAACGGATATTCTTACATCAGACTAAGAATATCCGTTTTTTAACTGTATTTACGGAATATTTACATAAACAAAGGAGCTGTTTTACATGGATTATCGTATTGAAAAAGACACTATGGGTGAAATTAAAGTACCTGCTGATAAAATTTGGGGTGCTCAAACACAGCGTAGTAAAGAAAACTTCCAAATCGGTACAGAGCAAATGCCAATCGAGCTCGTACAAGCGATGGCTATTTTAAAGAAAAGTGCTGCTATCGCGAACCATAAACTTGGAAAGCTTTCAGCCATTAAAACAAACGCTATTGTCCAAGCAGCTGATGAAATTTTAAATGGTCAATGGGACGATCAATTCCCACTTGTTGTATGGCAAACAGGTAGTGGTACACAGTCGAATATGAACGTCAATGAGGTTATTGCACATCGAGCGAACCAGATTTTACAAGATGCTGGAGAGGCTGACCGTATTCATCCTAATGATGATGTTAATAAATCCCAAAGCTCAAATGATACATTCCCCACTGCTTTGCATATTGCAGCCGTGTTAAAGGTTGAGGATTATTTATTACCACGTCTTCGTTTATTAAAAGCAACGTTAGAAGAAAAAGCTGAGCAATTTAAAGACATTATCAAAATTGGCCGCACACATTTACAGGATGCAACTCCCCTTACATTAGGTCAAGAGATTAGTGGCTGGGCAGCAATGCTATCAAAATCCGAGCATATGATTATCCAAAATATAGAATACATGAAGGAACTTGCGATTGGTGGTACAGCAGTTGGCACGGGTATTAACGCACACCCTGAATTTGGCGAACGAGTAGCATCCGAAATTAGCACACTGACAAATAAGCATTTTACTTCTGCCGGAAATAAATTCCATGCTCTTACAAGTCATGATGAGGCTGTCGTTGCTCACGGTGCCTTAAAAGCACTTGCCGCAGACTTAATGAAAATTGCCAATGATGTACGCTGGTTAGCAAGTGGTCCTCGCTCAGGAATTGGTGAGATTACCATTCCCGAAAACGAACCAGGCTCCTCGATTATGCCAGGTAAGGTCAATCCGACTCAAAGTGAAGCCATGACAATGGTAGTAACACAAGTTGTTGGAAACGATGCAACAATTGCCTTTGCCGCTTCACAAGGTAATTTTGAACTAAACGTCTTTAAACCAGTCATTATTTATAATTTCTTACAATCCACTCGTCTATTAGCAGATACAATGAAATCATTTAACGACCATTGCGCAATAGGCATTGAGCCAAATAAAGAAGTACTCGATCATAACTTACAAAATTCATTAATGCTTGTAACGGCATTAAATCCTTATATCGGCTATGAAAATGCAGCAAAAATTGCGAAGAAAGCCCATAAAGAAGGGACAACTTTAAAAGAGGCAGCGATTGCTACAGGATTGCTAACAGAAGAACAGTTTGATGAATATGTAGATCCTGCAACAATGATTTATCCAAACGTAAAATAAAATGAATGCAAGTTGACTACGCGATGCCCTTAAAATATTGATATATCAACGTTTTAAATAATAAGCTCCCCTGTACACCTAGCAAGTTAATGTATATTAAAGCTAAAACAGCGAGCGTGTGTACAGGAATGTGTGAGTAAGAAAGATTGAGGCTAATTTGCTTCAATCTTTTTTTCGTTATTATTCATACATTGTAAAAGAACGTTTTGTGGCTTTTCAGTCTTTAGATATTTGCCGTTTTCTATAGTCAATTAAAGCAATAATCGCAAGAATTAAAACTAAAATACTAGAAGTCAAAAAGAATAAAGATAACGTTCTCTTTTCTCCCCAGTTGCTAAACGCTTGTGAAAAACCGATAAAAACCATTACAAAAAATAGTGTTAATTGGAGTTTTGAAACATTTTCAAACAATAGATTACCTCCCTTATGTATGCTCAATAATATTACCATAAAACTATATTAATAATGCATTCAATATAGTATGAACAACCAAACTAAAAATCACCCACATATCTGATTCAAAGCATGTTTTAAAAGATTAAAAAATTAATGATTAAGATTTGACTCCCACAATGATTTTCAGCATTTCAACGGTTGGACATTTATAGTTTATTATTTTTGCCACCCATCAAAGAGTGGTCTTTTTTTGTGGTTTATTTAGGTAAAACACCTCGTTTGTTTAAGTGAATAAACTGACATTTATAATTCCTGATTGTAATTTGCTAATTGATATTCTTCAGTATGAAAGTAATGTTCACCTGTTTCCATGACTTTTAATTCACAACGATGTTTTTTGTAAAATAGTTAATAGTTTCAAATTCGCACAGTTCATCTTTGGCTCCATACATAATAAATGTATCTGTATTCCATGTATTAATAGGATGTTCTTTTACATAGCATAAATAATTCCAATACAACTTTTGACTAATAGGTGTTTCTATAGTCATTTATTCTATTCCAATACAGTCAACAATCTCATCTTCAAAGTCATATCCATATAATTCTCTTACTGGAGGATGCATATATAATTCATATTCTTTCTCGACCTTCTTTTCAGAGGTTGCGTAGGATAAAAAAGTTCTCTTACATTAGGTTGATGTCGATTTAATTAAATGTTTTAGTAAAAAAGTGACTGCTCTATTGAACAATCGTCCCCGTTACTTTAAGTATTCATAAATTTTACGACATACTGATTCTCCTTATTCCTTACCACAATTATAACAACGTTTGTCTCTGTCATTGTCTCCGTACATACGAAGTTCCTGTTCTAATCCACAAACACTGCAAAAGTCAAAATGTATTTGCGGAAGTATGCCCTCTTCGGCTAACGGAACCCACTCTTTTTCATATAAACTCTTTGTCATACCATAATCGGTAAAAACAAGTTTACCATCATTATTTAAACCGTAATTACTACTGTCTTCTAAATCAAAGCAATCGAAGTTTTTATCTAATATTTCTAAAACCTCATCAAACAAATTAGGGATCAAACATTGGTTTTCTTCATCCTTTACCTCATACGTTTGATTATTCTTTAGTTCTAAAGGTTTGTAATATTTTTGTACAGATATGAAATCATCAACATAGTATGTCTGAGCGAATAACTGGGCGAGACCTTTATCAACCATTGAAGTGTAAATTTCTAATTCATTTTTTGATTGTTTATAACCGATTGGATGTAAATGCACTTTTATTACATAATCTAAAACTCTATATACTTTTCTTGTAGAACCTATGCCAACAAAATTTTCATCTCTACAATACTGATTCCAATTTTGAATTATTTGTTTAAGCATTGTTTTCCCTCCTTACACAACTAAAAAATTAATTTTATATAAATTCAATACTTTATTATTTTTTCCACCTTAAAGTAACCTGCTCCGTTAGCACAAGAAGCAGTTGCTCTAATTGAATTCTTTTGGCCACCATAAAAAGCAACCACATCTCTGCAGCTACATTATTAGGGCTTGTTTTAAAAGATTATAAGAGTAAATGATCGGACATTAAAAAGTATTTTAATTTTACCATCCCTCACGGAGGTCATTTTACGGATTATTTACTGAGACACCTTAATTTAGAATTATGGAGAAAATAGAACTGTTAAGAAATCTGGTCTACGTATTGAGAAAGAATACTTACAATTTCGGATACGGGTAAAGTCCCATCGACAATGATGTCGGAATTCGGTTTTACTGTTTCTAACATCTCTAGATAGCCGCGCCTTCCTTGTGAAATATAACCCTCCATATCCATTAAAATATTTTCTACCGAATTATTCTTAAAATCTCTAGATACTCGACGTGCCATTGCAATATCCAAAGGAGTATCAACAAACACAGCAAAATCTATGAATTTACTCGTTCCAAAGTGTTTATAGGCAAACGGAAAGTCCAGCACTATGTAATCTAAAGGTTCAGTTAGTAACGCTTCTATATCTCTAATTAGAGGAGCCAAGTTCCACTCATCATAATTAGCTCCGTTGTCAATCCAATCTATAATGTCATCAGGACCATCAAAATCATATTCATCAAATAATAGTATTTTAGAATTTTTTAATCTTTTGTTTAGGTGAGTCGATATAGTCGTTTTTCCACCGCCAGAAACCGCAGCAATAGCAATAACTAGTGGTTTCTTTTCTTTTTTCATAAAATCCCCCCATTTTTATTTGTTTGGATCACTATTTTACTTATCTCTGTACTGTATTTTTTTTATAGAGAAGATCCATGATTTTGTTCAAATTCTTCTCTTGTCATTCCATAGCAAATACCATCATGATAAGCACCTTTAGTGAAAATAATTTTTCTTAATTGCCCCTCTTTCATGAAGCCTAATTTTTCATGAAGGCGCATGGATGGTTCATTAAAGGAGTACACTGTTGTATTTACTTTTTGATAAGCACGCTCTGAAAAGAAGAATCGAAGAACCATGAGAATCATTTCTTTTGCATATCCTTTACCCCTGTAAGGTTCGAATACAGCTAAATAATAATCAAAGATACCGTTTTTCAAATCACAATCAAATGTTTCAATCAACCCAACAATATTATTATCTCTATCTACTGCAACAAAACGGAATTCATCATCTTCTTCAGATTGTTCTTCTACCCATTCTGACATTTTATTAGCTGAGCGAGGAAAATGAATCGAATCCATATTTCGAAGAATTTCATCATCTAAAAATTCAAATATAATGATATCTTCTGGTTGTATCGCTCGTAATGTAAGATTTTGTCCTGTCCAATAACTAACTGTCATCTTCCTTATCCTCCAATGCATCAAAAAAGTGCTAATTATAGTTGGTTATATAAACCATTATTTTATTACGTTTTAAGTTTACATATAGTTTCAGTAAATTTTATCTCTTTTATTATTTCTCAACGATTGTTCAAATAATATACACAAATGACAAATCCCCCCACTATAATTCCAATCAATTCTCGATGGTTGTGGGAGACAATCATGCTAAACAACTATGGGATTTTGGAATTAATCTTGAAATGACAAAAACAGCTACTCATTCAAGAGCTGTTTCCCTTTAATGTCTAAGTTTCAAGTTTGGATGATTCATGCATACTCCTTATGGATGTTTCATTATTTCAACGGTAGGACATGGCGGTGGATATAGATAGAAACTAATTCCTACAATCATCATTTTGTAACTCTTGTATCGTTTACTAGCCTGTGCTGTTTTAATCTTTTTTGTCTAAAGAATATTGTTCAATTGCCTCTTCTGCTGTAGTAGAAGGACTTTCAAATACTATAAATCGACTGTATACCTCTTTTAGATTTAAAGACTCACTTAAATCGTCTACTAATTCAAAAACATCAAGCTTTCAAACCACAAGTGCAATTATGTTTTGACTCATCCAAAAGTGTGTGTTGTAGTCCATTCCCACTGGCTTTCCAATGGGCTCCTAAAATCAAAGAAATCTGTTTTTATCCGAGTGTTGGATTATCACTCATTATCCAAAAACTTGGGCAGCAATCGAAAATAATTCATGGTTCCTAAATGGCATATTCATTGAATTCTTTATCATTATTGGTGGTTCACTAGTTTTTGCAAATCCGCACTTCTCCAAGAATGACATTAACTCATTATTACCAGGGGGCACGTCAATTCTTATATTCCCTCGATGTTTAGTATGCTAACTCTTTTATTAGTAATGCTGCTAATTTCAAAATTTGGAGCTGTAATAGGTCCTAATATTAATAATCCAAAACCAATAATCTTAGTCACTAAATAGTCATTCAAATGAGTGGCTTTTTTCATGTATAAAATCACTTCTCCAATTTTCCTGTATAAATTAGAATACTTTTAGAAAACCCTTCTTTTTAAAATTATAACTGTCTTTATTTTTGTCTAAACTGAAAGTACCAACTTCCAAAATACAAACTTCTAAAAGTAGGGATGACAAATTGAAAAGAAAAATTATCTTAACCATATGCTTTACCATGATACTGTTTCTCTCTGGATGTTGGGATGTCTCTGAACCCCAAAGAATGTATTATGTCCATGGAGTCGGTGTAGATTTTAAAGATAATAAGTATGAAGTTTATATACAATTGATTAACTTTGCTGATGTTGCAAAATCTGAAACACCCAGTCCTGAAACAACACCATCAGAGATTGGACATGCTAAAGGGGATACCATGGAAGAAGCTATTTATAATATATATCGCTCAGTTGACCAAGAAATATTTTGGGGGCATATGACCTATGCTATATTCACTGAAGAAGTTTTAAAAAGTGAACATGCTATCTCTGTTATAGATAGTTTTTTACGTTTTAGAGAAACAAGATATCAGATTTTTGCCCATTGTACAAAGGATTCATTAGAAGAGATTCTTCTGATAACACCTTTAGTAAATAAGCCACTTACAAGTTCAAAACTAAGTAGTCCATTAAATACAAAAGCTTTAGAAACATTTATTGAGCCTATCGATTTAAGAAGTTTAATTATTGGATTAAATGAACCAAGTCATGAAGTGGCTTTGTCATTAGTCTCAATCAACGAAAGTTGGGAGTCTAAAAATGAGAAGCCCGCAAAGGAAACTTCCGTAAATGGTAACTGCATCCTTTCAAAAGATGGATTTAAAGGAACGATGAAAGGTAACACTGCAAGAGGAACCCAATGGATGCTAACCAAAAAGAATAGAGGGGACATAACCATTAAAGTGGACGATAGCGAAAGAGATTACTTAACGTTAGATTTAGAAAAAATAGATCTTGATGTTAAACCAATTGTTAAAAACAATCAGGTGACATTTGAAATAGATATTAAATTCAACGCTACACTCAATGGTTTTAAAACTAAAGTAACTTCAGATGAGATAAGAAAAGGTATTATTAAGAAAGTTAAAGAAGAAATAAAGACAACATATGAAGAGGGATTGAAATTAGACGTTGATATTTACCGTTTATCCGAATACCTGTACCGAGACAAAGTAAAAGTATGGAAGAAAATAGAGAACGACGGGAAAATACCCTTGACTAAAGAGTCAATAAGCAAAATAAATGTTTACGTAAATAAAGTAAATCCTGGTAGAAAAACATTTGAAGAAACAATTGTAGAGTAAAAAAATCCCAGGCTCAAAAATATTGAGTACCTGGGATTTGTGTTTATAAAGATATTTTAATTGGAATCATTCTCCTCTTCAATTTTACGAATTACACCTGTCTTTGCGTTTACTTCTACTTCGTAAATCTTATTTTGAGATGTCAGAATAAATATTTCATATACTAAAGTACCGTTTTCCATAGCTTATCTTCTTACATGGGATTCACCACTACCTCAACTGAGTAGACCCCTCTTGGATTTTCTGTGTTCTTCATAGAAAACTGCATGCCAAGGACTATTCTCTCCGAATTGTTCGGTCCTTCCCGTTCATTCTACCAGTGGACGGTACTATGACC
>NZ_DKJS01000076.1:95331-99192 GCF_002455205.1 Lysinibacillus sp. UBA6686
TTGCACCCTATAGTTCATACGCTTGCCGGGCGCACATACTAAGGCTCAAAACCTTGGCTAACAGGTTTAGGGCCTTTGTCTATGTTTATTAAAGTACATTTAAATTGTGTTCTGAAACCTTTGAATTTTACCTAAATTGTTTTAAAATTCTAAGGGTTTTGGGAACCAACTTTAAAAATTACCCTTAAACCCTTTGTATATTTGAACCATTTACATGTTCGATACATATTGTATCAATATATGATAGAAAGGGTGTACAGAGTGGAGAAAGAACACAAATATTTTAAAAAGATCAAGTTCAAATCAAATCCAAGTTGTCATTGTCATTGTTGTGGTTTTTGTTGCCCTTGTCATTGCAAGCCACCATTTTTACCTGTGCCACCAAGTTGTAATTATCTCGTTTATGTTACAGACGCTGGACAGTTAGTAACTCCTGATAATAGGGTATCCGTAATTGATACAGCTACGAATACTATAGTCGCTACCATTCCAGTAGGGACTGGTCCTCTAGAAGTAGCGATTACACCAAATGGAGCATTTGGATATGTTACAGCTTTCTTATCGAATAATGTAACGGTTTTTGATACTGCTACGAATACGGTAGTCGCTACCATTCCGGTAGGAGTCAACCCACTTGGTGTTGCAGTTTCACCAAATGGTACACTTGCATATGTTGCAAATCATGGATCTAATACTGTGTCTGTTATAGATACAGCTACGAATACCGTGACGACTACTATTCCAGTAGGACTCCAACCTCAGGGCGTAGCTTTCACGCCGAATAGTGCGTTAGCTTACGTTGCAAACGAAAACTCAAATTCAGTTTCAGTTATAAATACTGCTACGAATACCGTTGTTGCTACTATCCCTGTAGGAATCCGCCCAAGATCAATTGTTTTCACACCAAGTGGGCAATTTGCTTATGTGACAAATGAAAATAGTAACACAGTATCTGTCATTAATGTTGTTACTAATACGGTAATTGCTACAATCCCTGTAGGTTCATCCCCTGACCAAGTAACCATCTTACCGAACGGAACACTTGCATATGTTACAAATCAGGCGGATAATACTGTGTCTGTAATAGATATAGCTACAAATACAGTAATCGATACAATTCCTGGATTTAACGGTCCTACTGGTATAAAAACCGGAACAATCTGCTTATAAAAAGCCTTTTATACGAAGGATTTATTTCAAAGGACACCTGTTTTACTTGAATAAAATGATTTTGGGATAGCTGACGTATTCATCTTCTAAAATAATTGCTACTATGCTATCCTAGCTTTACATATTAATAACCCATACCTAGTTAGGCAATACCTACATTCTCTTAATGACCTGTTAGTCTTTCAATGTTTTTTATGAGCAAAGTAATAATTGCTTCAATTTCTTTCTCTACAATTATTCTAATGACTCGACCTCTATCTTGTACTTAGTTACTTCCCCAATGTTTTCATTCACATTTTATTATTGAAAGCTTGAATTCAAACTTGATACCGTAATTTAAAAAGTAAAGGTCTGCTTGAACCAGTATCATTACTTGTAGAATATCCAGAAAAATAATTTATATTTAATTGGCAAACCATTTCCTCAGTCTTAACTAAAGATTTTTCAATTTGAATTTATTCTACGAAATTATTTTTTTAATTAAGCTACCCAACATCAATCTAATCTTAGCTATAACGTAAAGACTTTTTTTAATGTATAAGTAACCTTCATTTGCACACATTATTATTAAGTGTATCGCACGCACTTTATATAGGCTGTGGCGTTAGTTGACCACCATGGCTTTTTTCAATTCCACAACTTTTGTCACGACAATTTTTAAATCACTACATTTGATTACTTCCGATTACATACGTTTTATCTTATTGTAATGATTTTTACTTCGGGATAGCATCCTTTTGCATTACCCGGACTTATCGCATGCGTTATCCCTAATATCCCTCACACATTAGTTTAGTAGATTTATAAAAAAACCTATTTCCCAACAAACATACATTCGTATATAATTGTAAATATACTAACTAGTGGAGGGCATATAATGAACGCAATCGATTTAATCCTTTTAAATTTCAACGAAGTGCGAAGACGTAGTATTAAGCTTTGGACGTCAATCCCACAAGAAAAATTAAATTGGCGACCAGATGATGAAGCTATGTCTTGTATTGAAATGATTAGACATGTTCTAGAAAGTGAATATTATTATCATCAGGCTATTAAAAATAAAGGGAGTATTCCTGTATTTGAATCTCCATTTGAAAAACTACCATTTAACACTGTTGAGGATGAATTAATTTTTGCAGGACAGTTTAGAGATGAATTTATAGAAACTATTAAATCATTTTCAGATGAAGATTTAAAAATTATTAAAATTGACCGTTCAGATGTTGGGTACATAAGAGACTTAGGAGATATGTTGCTAAGAATTGCCTATCATGAATCAGTTCATACAGGTCAATTACTCGATTATTTACGAACTGCAAAAGTTACAGTCCCTAATATTTGGGATTAATTTATCATTGGGTGTCTTCATTTATATGAGACACCTTTCCTTTTTTCAAAATCCTCTAGCACCTCTTTACTACCTTTTTGTTTTAATGGGGCATGTACTTAGCGTTAATTTTTACGCCTTTATTCAATTTTGAGAAATATGAAACCTTTTTTTATTCCAACCGTAAAATTGTTAGAACCAAAACCTGAGGTGACTTAAAATGATTGTTGGATTTATTACTTGTATAGTTCTTGCTTTAAGTATCATTTTTATGGGCTATCAAATCCATATAAAAAAGAAATTGTGGCTTATTGCAGGTTACCAAGAAGAAAGTTTTACTGGCGATAAAGATAAACTTGCTAAGCTATTTGGTATTTTCTCTTATATTGTAGGTATTGCAACTTTCCTATTGCCTTTTGGACTTGAGTATTTGGGTTCTATAAGCGGTATTATATATGCTGTTTGTATCTTTGTAGGTTCAGTAACCGTTATAGTATGGAAACAATTCATTAATAAACCAATTTAAAAGGGTCATATTCCTATTCGGTTCCTTGAGCTACTTGTCTCTGCACATTGTCTAAAGCTATCTCTCTGTAAGACATGCCTTCCACAATAAATGGTGGTTTCGCTTCTCTTCAAATGATTCAATACATTTAAGTTCCATCCTACTTTTATCTTTAGAATCCTTTAGCAATGCTGCCCCTACTCCGTATTGTGCTACCCAATTTTTGATAGGTTTGCTGTGCCCATATAAAAGCTTTTGAGAACTCGTTATGCATCCTTTTGAACTCTTTAATCGTTTGAGTGATGATGTAGAACATATCATTATATTCAGTTGCCTTCGCTTGCTATAGATTGATAGTTTGTCATAGGTTTGCCATTTCTACGGTGTGATATAATACTTTTGAGAACCTTAAAGGGCTAAACCAATTTGAGCTGTAACGTGTGACGACGCTGCAGCTTTTTTATGTTATCATTTACAAAATACATAAAGAGGTGATTCAACGAATATGTTTTTGGACATATTTCCGGGTTTATACCTTATTGGAAGGCTACTTTGTTTCATTCCTCCTATATTATTACTACCTGTTGTAATAGTGGTTTTTTGGAAATTTATAGAATTTTACTTGGAAAGGTATTACCAACTAAGGTTTATAAATTATTACTTGGCCCGATTGCCCTACTTGGATTTTTTATTTGGGCTATCCCGATGGACATGGGATTTTATGAGTTTTTTAGAGCGATATTATAATCGCTCTATTTTCGTTTTGTTCATTAGTTTGTTGAAGCGTTTGAAACGATGAAGTTTTTTATATGCTATAATTTACATATATTACATAAGTGAGTTAATTTCATAATTCTAA
>NZ_DKJS01000012.1:0-31205 GCF_002455205.1 Lysinibacillus sp. UBA6686
TAATCGCTGCTGCTTTGAAAAGAACGTCTGCACGAATAGCTGGATCTACCCTTTTCCAAGTTTTAAATGTTTCATCTGCTGCTTGCATCGCTTTTTCAGCCAAGTCTTTGCTTGCTTTTGATACGCGACCAATCACTTCTGTTTTCTTAGCAGGGTTATATGAAACGATATTATCTTCTGTCGTAATGCGTTCGCCACCGATAATTAGTGGGTAGTCTTGGCCTAAGTAGCCTTCAACTTTATTTAAAGCCTCTACGTAAGCATTGTAGTTTTCCTCTTGTGAAAAATCAGTGAATGGTTCGTGTTTGTACTTTCTATTAGTAAAGTTATTCATAGTCACCTTGTTCTCCTCTTCTTTTGTATTTATTTGGTGGCAAGAGATTAATTTATCTAACCCTTAAGAAAATGTACTCATATTTCCTCTAAAATGCTGCTTTTAAGATTTCTAAATAGTCAGCCTTCGTAATAGTACGTACATTACTTGGAGTAGAGTTGTTTTGTTCAGCTAATTCTGCCATCTTATCGAAATCTGCCTCTTTCACATAAGATAATTCTTTTAAAGTTGGAATTCCAAGTCTTTTTGTAAAGTCATATAAATGATTGACTAATTTATTGATGGCTTCCTCATCGGTATCGTTCTTTTCTGCGAAATTCATGATTCTCGCTAATCTGGCATGCAACGGTTTATTTTCAGAAGAATTGAATTGAATGACATATGGTAAAAATACAGCATTAGCGATACCGTGTGGAGTGTCATAAAGACTTCCTAAAGCTTCCGCCAAACAATGTACTGCCGCAACATCAGCTGATCCAAAGCACAAACCAGCCAGTAAACTACCTTCCTGCATCTTGTATCTCGCATCTAAATCTTCTCCATTATCGTATGCTCTAGGAAGGTATTCTACAATGGTTGCCATTGCACTTGCTCCCATAGCTTGGGAAATTGGATTAGTTACTTTACATGTAAAGCCTTCAATGGCATGTACCAACGCATCGACTCCTGTTGCAGCTGTTATACCCTTTGGAACTGTAGTCGTAAGGACAGGATCTAATATTGCAACTGTTGGTCTAAGTAATGCATGCTTTAAAGTGATTTTTTTATGTGATGAAGCTAGAGTAATTACTGATGAACGAGTAACTTCTGAACCTGTTCCAGCTGTTGTTGGGATACAAATCACTGGTGCAACATTTGTATACGCTTTCTTTCCTTCGACATAATCTTCAGGTGTTCCTCCATTTGGTCCTAGTAATGAAATCGCTTTTGCTGTATCCATAGGACTTCCTCCCCCAACAGCAATCAAGCATTCTACTTGTTCTTTTCTAAATATCTCTGCGCCAATTAAACATTCATTATCTCGTGGATTTTGAGACACTTGATCAAATATGATAACGCTATACCCTGATTCTGTAAGATGTCTTTCAATTGGAGCGATTAATCCTGCCTTAATTACTCCTTGATCGCTGACAATCATAATTTTTGAATGTGGTTCAATGATATCCGTTAAAATATTGCCTATTTCTTTTGATTTACCAGCACCCATTATCATTTTTGTATTGCAATAATATTCAAAGTTCATTATTTTTCTCTCCTTCTTTATGTTTTGTTGTTATAAAAGATTGTTTGTCTGATTCCCAGCACTCAATGCCTTTCAACCCTTGGATGCTAGAAGCATAAAATATAGGATTTATTCCTAATTTGCGTTGCTGCATATAATCATTTAAAGCAGCAAATGAAAATTTACCCAAAAACGCAATGGCGATCAGATTTATAACAGCCATAATGGCCATGGATAAGTCAGCTAAATTCCAAACAATTTGAAGATTGGCTAAAGCACCAAACATAATCATGATTAACACCGCAATTCGATAAATTAACAATGCTAATGAACTATTGTGTATAAAGCTGAGATTTGCTTCACCATAGTAATATCCACCTACAATGGAACTAAAGGCAAAAGTAAATATTGCAAAAGCTAGAAAAATACTTGCCCATGAGCCAAAATGTTGTGTCATAGCTGCTTGTGTAATTTCAATACCAGATAGTTCACCTGTTGTCTCTACATTTGAAAGCATGATAATAAATGCTGTACAGCTACAAACAATTAAAGTATCAAAAAATACACCTAACAATTGAACAAATCCTTGTTTAACAGGGTGAGAAACATTAGCGGTTGCAGCTGCATTTGGAGCACTTCCCATACCTGCTTCATTCGAAAATAGACCTCGCTTTACCCCGTTCATAATGGCTACCCCAATTCCACCACCAGCAATTTGTTCTATGCCAAAGGCACTTTTGAAGATATTTACAAAAGCGGCAGGAACGTCAGAAATATTGGTACCAATAATATAAAGTGCTAGACTGATATAAAATATTGACATGATAGGTACAATAATTTGCGTAAAATTAGCAATTCTCTTCACACCACCAAATATAATCAAAGCAGTAAGGATTGTTATAAATACGCCCATTAAAGCGGGACTTAAACCAAAAGAGTAATGAAAAGCACTTGTAATTGTATTCGTTTGTACGGCATTAAAGATTAGTCCAAAACTAAGAATAATCATAAATGCAAAAATCACACTTGGCCATTTAAGTCCGGATTGCTTTTGAATATAATATCCTGGCCCTCCTTTAAAGCCCTCATCAGTTTTAACTTTATAAATTTGAGCTAATGTACTTTCTACAAATGCAGATGCACCACCTAATACAGCTGCAAACCACATCCAAAAAATTGCACCCGGCCCACCGACTGTTATGGCGATGGCTACCCCTGCCATATTCCCAGTGCCAATTCTTGTTGCTGCCCCTATGAAAAAAGCCTGCATTGAGGAAATTTCATTACTTCCATCTTTTGCTTTAGGTGCTTTTTCAAAAATGGAACGAACGATCTCTTTTAAATAGAGTATTTGCATAAATTTCATTTTCACAGTAAAGTAAATCCCCAAGCCTATTAGCATTACCACTAAAATATATGTCCACAAGAAATTATTTACTGTATTTATTATGTTTTCAATCAAAGCCCTTCCCCCTCTGAATATTTCAAATTATTTGTCTTTCGGGCGCCTGCATAAATCATATAAAAAATGCTATAATCAATCTATAGAGATTTTTTGATTACATCAATCGGCTGAGCCGATTTAGGGGGTTGGAAATTGGAAATTAAACAATTAATTATGTTTCAAACAGCATCAAAATTATTAAATTTCACAAAAACAGCTCAAATTCTTGGGTATGCCCAATCTAGTATCACTGCGAATATAATAGCTTTAGAAGAAGAACTGGGAACGCCTCTCTTCGAAAGACTTGGAAAAAGAGTCATTTTAACAGAAGCTGGGGTATTTCTTCAGGACTATGCAGACAAAATTTTAGGATTAACAGAAGAAGCCTTAGATGTGGTTGGTGGAATTAATGAACCAAGTGGTATCTTGAGAATATGTGCCTCAGAAACACAATGTACTTACCGACTACCTAATATCTTAAATGACTTCCAAACAAAGTATCCAAAGGTTGAACTTATCTTTCGCCCTGGAATATCTGAAAAGGATTTTTTAAATTTATTAATGGAAGGTCAAATTGATGTCGCGTTACTATCTATGAATCCTGTAACATCTTCACATTTAATAGTGAAAGAATTAAAAGAAGAACCAATGGCTATTGTTTGTTGTCCAACCAACCCACTTAGTGAGAAACAAGAGGTAAAACCAATTGATTTAGATAACCAAAGATTATTGTTAACAGAAGAATGCGACTACCGTTGTGCTTTCGAAAATTCATTGATACAGGTAGGTGCAAAGCCACGAAGTAAATTGGAGTTAGCTGATGTTGAGGCAATAAAGAAATGTGTAATAGCGGATTTGGGAATCGCCATACTACCGGAGATCTCTGTAAAAAGGGAAATAACAGAAGGTAGTATTCGAAAAGTAAACTGGGGAGGACCAGATTTTACTACCAAAATACAATTATTTTGGCATAAAAATAAATGGATGTCCCCTGCTTTAAAAGCCTTTGTTGATTTAACAGAGAATTATATATTAACAAATGAGTAATCTGTCCTTTAAAAAATCAGAAATGCTGAGTGAAAATCATATCCCCCAGTGGGAATTTAGATAAAAAAGAGTGTTCCAAACACTTCTTTTTAATAAATTTTCAGTAAAGAATACTTCTCTAAGCCATCATTATTGTTGCTGTGGAACAAATCTATCTTGTATCCACACAAGGTGGATAGGCGAAAAAAATAATATTTTATCGCTATATATATCTATCTTTATAAAATGTTAATGTCTGTAAATGTTTCTGAAATTTCCTATATGTATCTTAAGAAAAAACTGTCTCACATTTATTGTGTCACCACTAAAGATTAATGAGGCTAGGTTACATATTATTGTTTTTAGCTATAAAAAATGGGAACAACCGATTTGGATGTTCCCATTTTTTATATAAGATTCTTTAAAAGCTACGCTTCTCTGGCCAAGCTCCTTGCATTTTACTTAGGAATACAATTTGCCCAATATGATAGGCGTCGTGCATTACTAAGCTCTTCAGTTCAATCACTAATGATCGTTCCTCAGGGAGTTCTTTGTACAATTCTTCATATTCTGGTTTTGCCAGTATTTTTTCTAGTTCCCGATGGACATACAAGTATTCCTGTTTGGTTTCCTCCCAATTCTGCCATGTCACAGTCGGCAATTGAAACGTAGCGTCATTATTTTCTGCCTGTGGTTCATTTGCTGTATCACCAAGAATTCTCATGAGAAATCTCTTTTTATAGAAAAGTAGATGACAAACTATTTCCCAAATGGAATTCGTTGCTCCCTCAGATGGCTTCCAAATGGCCTGTTCTAAAGTAATATCCTCTAGCACTTTTTCAAGTGGTGGGAACCAGTCTTCTTCATCTAAGCAGCTTGTCCATTGTCGTAACAGCAGTGTTTTGGCAACCATATTCAATTCCTCCCATTTGATCCTGTCTCCTTTGTAGATAAAACAGACCTGTATTCCTTCTGCTAATGATCGTTTTGTCATTAGTATCACACATCAATTTCTATACCAATTCCTAGTTCCTTTGCCTTTTGATATACTCCTTTTGCGACTGCTAAATCATAGTAAGCTGCACCTACCGATTTAAAAATGGTGATCTCCTGTTCGTCCTCTCTACCATTCTTAGTCTTTGTGACTAGTTTACCAAGTTCACAATATATCTCGTCGAATGACCAGATCCCTTTTTTGGCTGCATGAATAAATTCACCAGCTTCATTTTTTACGCCATTATTATTATCTACTACGATTTTATTTGCCTTCAAAATAGTAGTTTCATCAATTTCTCGCATAGTTGGTAAATAAGAACCTATACCATTAATATGAGTTCCTGGCTTTAAATATTCTCCATCTAAAACGGCACTATTTGATCTTGTAGCACAGCAAATAATATCTGCTTGCTTGACTGCCTCAGATACTTCATCTATGACTTCAAAAGGGATTTTCACCCCATATTCTTTTAATTTATCACCAAAACGGTGTGCTTTAGAGGTTGTTTTATTAACGAGTAGAATTTTTGTGATACATCTTACAGCTAGTACGCCTAGTACTTGCTCAAAAGCCATCCCACCTGTACCAATTACTGTTAGAATTGTCGCATCTTTTTTTGATAAATAATCGGTAGCAATCCCACTTAAAGCCCCAGTTCTAAGTCGAGTTAGATAAGAGGCATTCATCATTGCCACATGTGAGCCATTCTCTGCATCTGTAAGTAATAGTACTCCTTGCGTTGTTTGCATTCCTTTTGGAGAATTTTTAGGGAAAATGGTCACCACTTTTACAGCAGCAACTTCACTCACTAAATCTGCACTTGGCATATAGAGTGCAGATGCATCATGGTCTGGAAAATCTATGACAGTACGATGCACATCGGCTATCTGATTTTCTTCTTTTGCTTTTAATACTTTCCTAACATCCTCTATCGCATTTTTCATATTGTAGCTTTTCATAATCTGTTCTTCGTTTACTATTAACATCATCAATATCCTCCATTAAATCATCTGTCATCAAGACTTCATAGTCCCAATTGGAATTTTTTTCGTTTCACTTAATTTCGAGTCTTTATGAATTTCACTGTCTAAATTCTCTTGACTACGATCTTTAACAGCCCAAATGGCGATTAATGAAACGATTGCTGTAAAAATAATATATAACGCAATCGGTACATAGGAATTATCAAATTGAACTAATAAAGCGGTTGCTACTAAAGGAGCCGTTCCTCCTGCTACAGCTGCACCAATTTGGTAACCAAGTGTAATCCCTGTGTAACGAATTTTTGCATCAAAAATTTCTGAAAACATTGTCCCTAGTACGGCCGTAATTGGCGACCAAATAATGCCTAAACCGATGATTGTAGCTACTACAAGTAATATCGCGGATTGTTGCTGTAACATCCAGAAATAAGGAAATGCAAAGAGTATCATACCAACAGTTCCTATAATATATAACTTTTTGCGACCATATTTATCGGACAAGCTCCCCATTATAGGAATTAAAATGGTCGTAATAATTGTGGCAATCATGACGGCATTTAGAGTGACAGTTCTTGAAAAACCTAAATTTGATGTTGCATAGGATACAACAAATGTTCCAAAAATATAGAAAGGTGCTGTTTCAACAACCTTAGCTCCAATGGCAATTAATACTTCACGCCAATAGTTTTTTAAAGTTTCTAAAATAGGTAGTTTAGGAATCTCTCCTGATTCTTGCACCTTTTTAAATGAGGGCGTCTCATCAATCCCTTTACGAATCCATAAACCAAATAAAACTAAAAATGCACTTATTAAAAATGGTATACGCCATCCCCATGACATAAAGGACCCTTCAGGAAGTAATGTCATTATAGACAATGCAACAGTTCCTAACACCATACCAATCGTTACACCCATTTGTGGTATAGCCCCATATAATCCTCTCTTTTCCTTTGGTGCATATTCGACAGCAAGTAAAAGAGCTCCTCCCCATTCTCCACCAATACCTAAACCTTGTACTAATCGTAAAGTAATCAACAATATGGGAGCCCAGATGCCAATAGCTTGATATGTAGGAAGTAATCCCATCCCAAAGGTAGCAATCCCCATCAAACTCAGCGTTAATACGAGTGTTTTTTTACGGCCAATCTTATCTCCAATATGGCTGAAAATGACTCCACCAAACGGTCTAATAAAGAACGATAAAGCAAAGGATGCGTAAGCAAGTAACAAACCTACTGTCGGATCATCATTGACAAAAAACACTTGGTTAAAAACGAGTGCGGCAACTGTGCCATACAAAAAGTAATCAAACCATTCAATGGAACTCCCTACCAAACTAGCTATCCAAATCTTTCTCATTTGTTTTCCATCCATCTATTTTCCCCCTTTGTTCAAAATTGAAGTGGTACTTCAATTTCTTCTTGTTATCACTTTACAATTACCCGAATTCTCTGTCAATAATGGGGGTTATTTTTTTATTATGACTTTCTATTAAAACGTGTATAGAATAAAGTATAATCAATAAAGGGGTTTGATATGATGACATCAGATTTTCTAGGGGAGACATTGAAAAGAATACGCAAAGAAAGACAATATACATTAAAAATGCTTGCCTCTCAAACAGGAGTTTCTATTAGCTTCTTATCGCAGGTGGAAAGAGGAAAATCTAATGTTACATTAGAATCCTTGAAGAAAATTTCAGATGCTTTAGGTGTAAATCCAAGTATTTTTTTCCCTACTAACAATGAAGATTTAAATGAAATACGTTCCCAATTCCATTATTTAGACTTATCAGATGGGCATATAGATGCTTCCTATCTCCCGATGCTTGTGACATTAAAGGCTGGAGAAAATGAAGGGAACGCTCTTTCCCATGACGGTCATGAATTTATCTATGTTGTAGAAGGTGAACTGACCGTTATTATTGATGAACAAAAATTTGTTTTACAAGAAAACGAATCCAAAATGTTCGATGCCCGAAAAACGCATTACTGGTACAACTACCAAAAAAAACCTGTCAAGTTTCTACTTGTTTCTTCACAATAAAAAAGACTTATTAAAATGAAAAGAGCCATGCTACATGTAATGTGTAGCATAGCTCTCATTGTGTTGGAAAACAAAATCGTCTATAGACAAAATGTGAACATTCCGATAAAATCCTCTCATTAATGAAATAAGTGAAGTGAGTGGATTTTTTATGTACGTTACATACTCCAGAAGAGAGATTGAAGAGAATTGAAAGTTCTATGAGTTGATGTACGCCCCTTCGCATCATTTAGTGAAATTTTGTATCGAAACAGTTGGAAGTTTTCTATCCATACAGCATTGGCCGTCCAACAAAAGATCCGATCATGTTGATGAAAATCTTATTGATTCAGTATTTAGAAGGCTTTCGTTCAGTTCGCTTTACATGTAAGCAAGTGAAGCAACACGTAACGTATCGCTGGTTTTTAGGCAGAAAAAATTCCAGATCACTCAACAATTTCTAAGTTTCTTTCGCAACGTCTACAGGGTGTGGCGTTTTGGGAGGAGTTTTTTTAACATTGTCTTCTTTTCATTCACCATGAAGGATTTATTGCGAATGAAACATGGGTGGCAGATGAAACGGAATTAAAAGCGAATGCCAATAAACGGGTGCGTGATCCCCTTACTAAGTAGGCTGATTGCGGAAAACCAAGTCCTAGCTGCCATGCCCCTAGCAATCCAATAGAAAGAATGTTTTTCCCATGGTTTGGTTTTGATGGCTATCCACCATTTGGGTACCCCTCCTATGGGTACCCCTCCTATGGCTATCCATCTTATGGTTATCCGCCATTTGGCTATCTACCCTCCCACCAAACAGATATCCTCGCTAGGTAAAATCTTTAAGCTTTTAGACAATAAATGATTTTTTTGTATGAGAATAGCCGGAACAATACAAACTGATAATAACACTTACTTCGTTACCCCCATCCATTAGGAAATTTATGAAGGGAGTATTATTAGATGCCACTTATCAACGTATTTGGAGGAAAAACATTTGAAGTAGAGGAAGGAAAAAAATTAGTTTTAGCACTTGAAGATAATGGTATAGAAATATTTCATCTATGTGGTGGAAAAGCAAAATGTACTACTTGTAGAGTAGAGGTTTTAGCTGGGGAATATAAGGATATTTCGAAAATAGAAAAAACCGCCTTTGCTATTAAAAATATTGATGAGAATTTATTTGAGGACTGCTTACGGCTATCTTGTCAAATCCGTGTCATAGGAGACATTACCGTTCGGCCCATTTTAACTTCTGAAAATACACAGGGCGCTAGAGGCCCAAGACCAGCAGATTAACCTTACTAAGACGCGGAGTTAAAATGAAATCCGCGTTTTTTTAATTCCTTTATGTTATTTTTGCTGCTTATTAAAATCTTTTTGAGCACCTTCATAGCTTGCTGTAACGTTTTGATAGCCAGGAAGTTGGCTTGCAAATAATGCGCCGAAGCCTGCGATGTCGTTTCGCTAATCACGTTGTAATTCACTAGCAATACTAAACCAGTTCATCAACTGTACGCCACTATGAGCCATACGCATTAAAGTCTTTGCAACTTGTTAACTGAAAGGCCAATTCCCGATCTACTAATTCTTCGTTCGTAATGGGCGGTTTTTTCTTATAGATTAAAGAAAGGCATTGGAGAGGTTAAATTCCAATGCCAATTTTTATTTGTGTTTTATTAATGATATACTGCTCTGATAAGGAAACTAATTATCTTGTCGTTGTAGATATTTACTTACCCACGACCTGCTTGGAAAGAAGGGTATAATGTCATTCCACCATCAGCAAATAGGGTAATCCCTGTTACATAACTAGCTTGTGATGAAGCAAGCCATACTGCTACTGCAGCAATTTCTTCTGGTTTTCCGATATACCCCATCGGAACCATGCTTTCTACATCTGCCCGTTTAGCTGGATCTGCAAATTTTTCAGCATTTATAGGCGTGTTGATCGCTCCAGGTCCGATGTTATTGACACGAATTCCTTTTGGAGCATATTCTAACGCTAAAGTTTCAGTCATTAATTTTATGCCCCCTTTACTAGCCGCATAATGCACGAACAAAGGCCAAGGAATTTGCTCATGAACACTGGACATATTGATAACAGAACCTTTAATATTATTCTCCACGAAGTATTTAATCGCTTCTCTACTTCCTAAAAATGCTCCTGTTAAATTCGTATTAATTACTTTATTCCAATCATCGAGCGGCATTTCATGTGAGGGTACAGGATTTTCTATACCAGCGTTATTAATCATCACATCGAGGGTTCCAAACTTATTTACAGCAGTCTGGACGAGGTTGATGACATCCCCTTCAACCGACACATCTCCTTCTACGGCAATGGCTTCCCCACCGGCTTTTTTCACTTCTTCAACAACCGCATTTGCCTCTTTCTCATTTGAACGAAAATTAACGATAACTTTTGCCTTCTCCTCGCCAAAGCGTAATGCCATTGCTCTTCCTAATCCTGTTGAAGCACCTGTAATAACAATAACTTTTCCTTCTAAATCTGGATACATATAAAATTCTCCTCCTTATGCTTTCGCCATCCCTAGCATAATTCCAGCAGCGACTATAAAGATAATCCCAATGAAAATTGCTATAAGTTGTCGTTTGGTTTTTTTCTCACCTATAATAAAAATTCCGCCTAAAGTTGAAATTACGATCCCCATTTGGGAAAGAGAAAAACTTGTGGCAACTCCTACACGTGGCTGAGAGATAAATAAAAACATATTCCCTGCAGCCCAAACTAAACCTGGAATAATATTACGAATCGCATATTTATTGAATGGTTTATGTTTAAATGTTAATAAAATACCACCTATGACCATTCCGATTGCTTGCGGTAATAGAGCGGACCATCCATTTACATCAAATAAGCGGATAATCACCACATAGACTAAATAACCAAAAGTAGAAACGAGTAAAATTAAAATTCCTTTTCTTAAATTTTTTCCTTGCTCTTCTTTTTTTTCCTCTGGATTTGGCAACGATGTGAGAACGATACCAATCAAAATACTGATCAATGCAAGGATACCTAAGATTACGGATATTGTAGTCGACCATTCATGAAAGACAATGACTCCAAATAATGTTGTTGCGACCAATTGTAGACCTGTTGAAATGGGCATTGTTTTAGAAACGCCCATTAAATCGATGCTTTTTAATTGATTTGCTTGCCCTAATGCCCAAAAAAGGCCTGATACAATTCCGACACCCAAAACTACAGGTGTCAACACAGGTTTAACAACAAAATAAACACCTATAGAGAAGAGAAGTGCTCCAATTGTTGTTCCAAGCACTTGACTATAGGGACCACCACCAAGCTTGACATTAAAGAGCACAATACTTCCCCAAAAAAGAGCTGGTAAAATCGCTAGGAAGATATCCATCTTTTGCTCCCCTATCTATAGTAAATTTTTTCTCTGTAACCGAGTGGAAACACTGAAAATAATAGCATCAACACATTCTGTTACTTTACGAACATCTTTCGTTGCTTCAACATGTAATTCCACTCGCGCTTTTAATAATAGCTGCTAATATACACTTTCCAATAATTTCACTTTATTAGATGAATTTTTTAGATATAAATCTCATCACCCATCAAATAGTAGAAGAAATATTAGACAAGTGTATTACTTTTACTAATTCTTCTCTCATATATCAGAAGAGCAACATAATTAATATGGAACGAAACAAAACTTTTATACCATTGATATAAGAAACTTCTTAAATTAAAAAAGAATCCATTTGAACATTTGTTCAAAATGAATTCCTCTTACTTTTTAGATTATATTTTAAAAATTTCCTTCAGAAAAACTGCACATAATAGACTGCTTATTTCTATCATTTTTCCTATTTACGAATATCAATCCACCAACGATCTTTTGCATTCATGTTTTCAGATCCATTAAAACTACTGTAATCGCCGAAAACTTTAAGGAAGATAGAATCTAGCTTATCCTCGTCTACAAAATAACCTAAGTTCATGTTAATCGTTTGTCCGGGTTGGATATTTCCTATATTGTAAAAAGCTTTTCCCTTTCCATGAGGTGCTAAATAATCAACCTCACCCGTCATAATACTTTTTTCGTCAATTCCATCTTCTCCAGCATAGTGCCATGCATTATTTTTATTTTTAAGCACTTGTATAGTTGGACGCATATAGATTTCTTCTGTTGCCTCTTTACCAATGTTTTTCACTGTTGTAGTTAGGTAGACAAATTTAGGAGCCACTAATTTTGACTCTACTAATTCATAAATTGAATCTTTACCATTACCTACTTTATATATATCCCGTCTATACGGTAACAATATCTTTTTCTGATCTAAAGCTTTATACCTACTTAAGCTTCTTAGGCCAACTCCATTAAAGTTATTTTGTTTAAAATCTGTGATTGAATCAAAGATTTCAACTTTTTCGATAACAAATTCAAGATTGTCTAATCTACTTATTTGATCTATGGTTACTGGAACCTTTTCTCCTACACTAAATAGTTGTGTGCTGTCTTTTTTCAAAGGAATAACGCTAAATTCGATTGGTTCATCCTCTTCACTATAAAGAGGATTATCGAAATCTGCTATAAATGATGCCATTTCTTTTGATGTGGGCTCAAGTGAAATGTTCTCCATGACCTTCATTATAAGTTCTTCACTTACATCATTGCCAATTTCAACGTCTACCATAATCCCCTCTTCTTCAAATAAAAGATAGACCTTTCTATCAAATACTAAACTTTTGTTTCCGGTATCTTTTTTAACAATCACTGCTTTCTTACCATTTATCTCTTTTTCTTCATAGCTTTGTGAGTACAGAGTGTGGAAATTGGTATTTTTACCAACTCTCCAAAGATAGAATGAAAACCCGCCCATTTCGTAGTTATCTTTAAATGAATATTTCATAGGAGCATTTTTGTTTTCTACCATATTTTCCGGTAAATAATTTACTTTTAGTTTATACCAACTGTCCTTCTTTTTTGAGGTATTATCTGACACTGAGACATTTACTTCATAATTTTGTTTTTGAACAATCATATCGTAGACTTTTACTGCACCAAAAGCAGTTGTTGGTATACCAAACATTAAGCAGGCAGCGGCGATTAAAATGCGATTCTTTTTACGTTTTTGCAGTGACTGTTTATTTTTCAACTTAATTTCCTCCATAAACAATTTCTTTTTGTCCATGTAGGTATCTGAAAATTTATGTTGTTCATTTTGATGATCAAAATCGTCTAAAGCGATTTTCTCAGCAATGTCATACATATTTTTGGAGTTCTTTGAATTCGTCATTTTCTATACCTCCTATAATATTCTGGACTCGTTTTCGAGCTCGTTCAAATTGCTTGCGGGCATTGACTTCAGTGATCCCCATTATCTTTGAAATTTCCTGATACGTTAAGTTATAGAAGACTTTGTACTTAAAAATCTGTTTGTAAGAGTCATTTAACTCTGTTAGCAATGTATCAATTTGTACCTCTGACATTAAACGCTGCTCCCACTCATCAATATTTTCATCTGCTACTTCTGGCGACTCTCTTTGATATTCATCTAAAAACATTACATGTCGTTTATTTTTCCGATAGCCATCAATTGATTTGTTTTTCGCAATTCTCAATATGTAACGTTTGAGCTCTTCAGTGTTTAAGCTGTAGATTTTCTCTAGATTCTGATAGAGAGTAATAAACGTCTCTTGAACGATATCTTCAGCTTGCTGAATATTATTTAAAATGGAATAAGCTACATAATAAATTTTTTGTTCATACAACTCGTATAGTTCTACCATTTTTTCATAATCCTTATTTCTAG
Source organism: Lysinibacillus sp. UBA6686 (assembly GCF_002455205.1). Classification (NCBI taxonomy): domain Bacteria; kingdom Bacillati; phylum Bacillota; class Bacilli; order Caryophanales; family Bacillaceae; genus Lysinibacillus; species Lysinibacillus sp. UBA6686. The sequence goes on from NZ_DKJS01000012.1 coordinate 13,837, forward strand.
CTTTCATGCAATCCCTCCTCTCACTCTATATAACGATTGGATGACATACTTTGTGACACTTTCTCCTATTAGAAAGCCAAGTTGTATCCGACAAGAGCTTAATCATTCATAGCTATAGATATGAATGTGGAAAGCCGTTGGTAGATTGATAAAAAAACAGTATAATTTATATCTCCAAAATATTAGTTCAATTATGCTGGAGCATAACTGCCTATTGTTGCAGGTTTTAATAAATAATGCAAAATAAACAGAAAACCCGAACTATACGAAACACTAAATTAGAGTTTCACGGAATAGTTCGGGTTTTATTTTTATTGTCTTACAAAGTCTATCAAATCCTTATCCTTCATTTTGAACAAGAACTTCTGGACTACTTAACATGTTAAGAAATCCGATTGATTATTTATTTTTAGTCAATTGAATTTTTGGATAACGATCAGCTATTTTTTTCATCGAAGCTGCTGCATCATCTTTCACGTATTGATTGAAGAATTCAAGACTAACCTCATTAATGATTTGATGAACATATTGCGGATCTTCTCCTTTTGATTGTAAAAGTTTTGAGAATAAAGAAGTATCCGTAAAGCTGGCATGGTTTGTGTTTGGAATGGTCAATGAATAGCCTCCACCCTTTAAAGCAAGCGTTTGACGTCTATCAAACTCTTTAAAGAGGGTTGTTGCTAGATCATTTTTCTCTGAATTCTTTGCCTCCGTCATATATTTCTCCATTTCATCGGCATTCATCATTAAAAAAGGTTTGCCTACCCCTTGCTTTGGTGCATCGTCTCCAAATAAACCTCCATCCATATTAATACTAGCTTTTACTCGATCATCACGCAGCAACATTTGCATAGCAGTAGCTCCACCATAAGAGTGACCAAACATGCCGATTTTCTTCATATCCATAGAATGATATAATTCTTCGTTCTTTGTTTGGTTAAACTTTTCAAGCTGGTCTAGTACGAAGGTTACATCATCTGTCCATACTGCTATATGTTTATCGAGAGCAGGGATACCGTCATCTAATTGAGGTGAATTTAGAACTGTGCGTCCATCAGGAAATACAGTAGCTGCAGCATCATATGTATGATCTATCCCGACAACGATATAACCATGGCTCACTAATTCTTCTACTTGAAAGGTATTTTGATATCGATATAAATTCATCCCATGTGAAAACAGTAATACTGGCCAACCAGATTCATTCTTGACTAATTGCGCATCTTGATAGGAATGTGTTTGAATTTTATTCAAATGCTGTAGAGCAAACTGTGGTAAAGGTAAAGCTGTTTGTAGACCAGCCGCTAGCTCTTTCGAATGAGTAGTATAAGGAGCTGTTAACTCATTCTTGTTAACTTCTGCAGGATACCAAATTTGAATCATTAATTCCCTATGATCATCCGGTTCCTTTGTGTATTCTTCAAGTCTCTTTTCATCAACAAGATGGAGGCTGGTTGTTCCAATTTTATATGGTCCTGTCGGCTCTGGAAATGAAAACATTGGGGCAATGATAGGTAATTCAAATACTACATATAACCAAAGGATATATAAGAACCCCTTTACTATTCGTGTTAGCCAAGATGTGGAGATGTTATTTTTCCAAAAAAAGAGAAATTGAATGCATGGCAGTAAGAGTAGTAAATATGCAGGTAGTATTTGCCATCTATAGCCCTCAATAAGCATGTGAAGTCCTGTTATCATCCCAGCACAAATTAATAAGAAAATATTCAATCTATTCCTAGATTTACTAAAAAACAGGAACCTCCCCAGGAGAATGGAGTTTATGCTGATTACAAGTAAATCGAAAAAATTCATAATGTTTCCCCTTTTCCCTATGACATTGATTAAGTATTGTTAGTAGTCTAGCACTTTAACCTTAAAATCCCCTGTTAATTACCTTACTATTTTATTAATTTACAACCATTCACCTAAAGCCGAAAATTTAGAAACTAGCAAATGATGTTACAAGAAACATACATTGTACATTTACAAGCCTTTCGTTATGTAAGTGCAATATTTCTTTTAGGTATTTCCTCATATTAACCAAAGAACACATTTTACTTCTTTCAGCAAATGTTTTTTGTATCGAAAGCATAGCGAAGCTTTATACTTTATCTCACCTACTGGGCTAGGTACTATTACTAATCCTAAAAGAATTGATACAGAAATTACTTGGAACAACGGTGTTCCATTAGAATTTACAATTCTTGACGGAAAGTTTATAATGTATGAGCGTCAGGGATATCATTATTACGTACAAAATGCGACACAGACTTGGTTTAATGCAGCTACAGGATCTTTAGCCCAAGCCGGAAGTGCACTTTTAAAAGCGAGAATAACTTACGGAATTTCAGAACGACTACCATTTATTAAAAATATTTACAACACAAAAACAGGTGAGCTTGTTAAGGAGAATAAGAATTTTGTTTCTGCAATGACAGCTATGGTGACGTATAATACTCCAATCAGTGGACCTATCCTTTATACAGCTGTTCCAATTGTAGGCACGAAAGAAATTATTGTTTATATTAGTGAAACAAGAAAAGACAATACTTGGCAATATCGTTATTGTATAGTGGTTGCTAGAGATGGTAGTTATACAATTTCCAAATGGTATGTACAATGAATTTGGAATAATCAATTTTATTCATGTTGTACCTAATAAATCGTGTAGATTGAAATTGAATATCAAGAGGTGGAACATGAATAAAAAATTGATTTTTTATAGTTTGTTTTTTATCGTAATGCTGCTTATTCTATCTCTTTATCAAAAATACCCTTTACCTGAAGCAATAATGCATGCAGTCATTTTTACAGCCGTTTGTATAGGTGTGCATATTTTATCGGAGAAAATAAAATAATTTTCTTAACACTCTTGCTTAGTATATAGAGCTTTCACGAAGCATTTTCTAGAAAATACCCAATTAATTAACATAATATACCACAAGTGGTGTTAATCCCATTTGTGGTTTTTAATTTGTTTATATTTTGTTCTAGCCATTTCATGACCGTAACATTCACGAGTTATTTTCTATCAATTGTAGACTTCTTGTTTTGTTCTGCTAATCAATGAATGAATAATCAGAAAATACTGCGAGCTACAGAAATAGATACTGATCAATCTTTTTTCAAAATGGATTCTTTTTATTGACGTTTGTGGGATTTTTATAATCAAACCTCATTTCAAAGCAACAGCTGTCGCTGCGTTAGCACTACGCTATCGCACAAAAAGCATCTGTTGACCCAAAGCCACCTGTGGATGTCACGGAATCGAAAAGGAGTTAATAAAGGATATTAGCCTATAATCATTGCATTCATGCGATAACGGCTAACTGACCTGCATCACGAAGGTCTAAGGACAAAGCCGAAATCAATTACCTGGGGCATAATTGATAAGGAATTTTTCATGCGGTTTGCAACTAATCCTTGCCATCATAATCAAAATCCCGTATGAAAATACGGGATTTTGATAAATCAATTTATTAAAGTAACATCTAGTTTGAAACATTTAGATACCAGCCCAAACATCTTTTCCGTATCTTTCCTCAACCTGTAAAAGATCCAACCAATTTCTTGCCTCTTGGTCACTGACTCCGTGAATATCTTGATATACGTGACAAAGAGTATTTTCAACATCTGGAGTCATTCGACTGCCATCACCACATATATAAAGGTGGGCACCGTTCTCTAATAACGAAATTAACTGAGCTCCATCTTGTTGCATTAAATGCTGTACATATGTTTTGGGGTGACCTTCCAAGCGGGAAAAAGCTGTATGCAAAGATAGTAAACCGTCTTTTTCTTCTTTTTCTAATTCTGTACGATAGAGATAATCCATTTCTGGATGACGACAACCGAAATATAGATGAGCTTCCCCTAAGTGAACACCTTTTTGCTGTTGGACACGTCGTGCTTGTAAAAATCCACGGAATGGTGCAATGCCAGTACCTGGTCCAACCATGATAATAGGTGTTTCCGGATTCTCAGGTAACTGAAAATTTGCTTGTGGCGTTCGAATAAAGCAGGTAATTTCATCATCATTGTGACGCTGAGCTAAATAATTAGAAGCGACTCCTTTATATTCCCCTTGACCACTCCATGCAGGTCCACTAACAACACCGACTGTAATACTTAGACGATCTGGTGTAACAAGAGGAGAGCTTGAAATAGAATAGTAACGCGGTTTAAGTGCCGGAAGAAGTTCTAAAAAACGTTCAAAACGGATTTCACACGCTTCATATTTTTCGAGAAGATCCAACATTGAAATGCGTTTCTTTAGTATTTGTTCATGATAAACTCCCTCTTCCAATAATGCTTCCAATTCATATTTATGAGGAGGGCAAGCCGTAGATGTCGCCAATTCGCGTATTTGCGCTCGAGTTGCGGCTTCCTGAACTTCTACACTATAGCTAAGAAGGTCAAATAAACTAACAGGACGGTCCAAAGGAAGGTGAGTTACACTGCGTCCACTTGCACTCAGCACCACTTGTTCTTTCCCGTTTAAGCCAAAGCGTTTTAAAATTCGGCTGACATTCGCTTTGCTGTTTCTTGGCAGTACTCCAAGATGGTCTCCTTCTTGATAAGTAACCCCTTCTGGTAAGGCTATCTCGATATGCCGAGTACTTCGATCACTGCCAGTTGCTTGGAGCTCATGATTTTCTACTACAGATGCGTGAACTGCTTCATATGTCCGAGCCAGTGGAGACCCTCCCAGACTACTGACAAACTGCAAACTTAAAGTACTACGCTCTTTCTCCACATTTTTATTGAGCTCCAATCCAAAGGTTTTCATCGCATCAGACCACATGCTTCGTTTCCATTGATCGAGCTGCTCCTCAAAGTCACCGCTTACATCTCCTTCTCCGCGTTTAGAGAATCTTGTCCCTCCTTTTTGGGCCATTTGCTCATCAATAAATCTTGGTACCTGCTGATAGGTACTAGCCCAGTTATGATCTCCACAACCGAAAACGGCATATTGAACGTCTTTTAATTCATCCGATTTTAATTCCTCCAGCCACTGCACAAACTGACCTGCATTACTTGGCGGTTTTCCGTTATAAGAGGAAGTCACAATCAGAACAGCACCTTCTTTTGGCATGCTTCCAATTCGATCATTAAGCGCAGCTACTTCCGTTTGAACACCATGTAAACTAGCTGTGTCCGCAAGTTCTCTGGCAACACCTTCTGCTACCCCTGTATCAGAGCCGTAAAGAACAAGCAGAGGAAGATTATTGATCCCAATAAGTGATGGTATATTCTGAATATTTTGTTCGATTTTATCATCCTTTCGTGTCTCCTCTTTGGGTGGAAGAACGGCAGGATGGATGGCATCTTGATTTCGGGATTGAATCTTAATCTTAAAATCATTTGGCTTTAGCGTTAATGTTTGCTTAACATCCAACTGATAGTTTTGATAATCAATCAATTCAAAATGTTGGAGAAGCATGCCTAGTACAAGAGTTGCCTCGTGGAGAGCAAACTGCATACCGATACATGCCCGCTGACCATTTCCAAATGGCTTATAAGCATGATGTGGAACTTTATCCGGATCTTCGAATCGTTCAGGCTGGAACTCTTCCGTATTTTCTCCCCATGCGCCTTTATCCCGATGCAGCTGTGGAATAAGAACGGAAATACGATCTTCTTTCTTAATTAGGTATTTCCCGCCAATCACCGTATCTTCTTTTGGATAAAGGCTAAATGCTGGAGCGGTAGGCCATAGACGTAGCGATTCATTTAAAATCATCCGTATATATTTAAGTTGCAGAACCTGTTGATATGTCGGAGTGTGACCTGTTAATACCTGATCTACTTCTTCATAGGCTTTTCTCAATTTGTCCGGATTTTTCAATAAGAAATAAATCGCAAAGGATAATAAACCACTTGTTGTCTCATGCCCAGCTATTAAAAAGGTAATGATTTGGAAACGAATATTTTCATCATCCAGTTTTTCGCCTGTTTCTGGATCCTTCACATTTAACATACGAGAAAGTAAATCATTTTCTTCCTGGCTTTCTTTTGCTTTACGTTCAGCAATAATATTATCCACTAAAGAAAACATAGTTTGGATGTCATACTGAAATTGACGTTTCGTTCGCAACATGAGTTTGTCCTCTATATCTAGTCGCTGTAATTGATGCATCGCTTCATCTAGAGCACGGGTCATACTAGTGATAAAAGGATGTGGGGTCTCACGATAATAACTATTAAATCGGTAATTAAAGCCACATAAACCAATCGTGTCTAATGTTAGACGGGTCATATCCTCTGGGACATTCACCACTTCATTCGGATTAAGTCTTGCCCATTTTTGAACAAGCTGTACAGCAATATCAACCATCATGTGATGGTAATCCTTCATGGCTCGTTGACTGAAGGTAGGCATCAGTATATTATGAGCTTTTTTCCAGTTCGGCTCGTAAGTCCAGCTTGTAAATAAACCGTCTCCAGCAAAGGATCGAACCTTTGCTAAAGCACCCTCTGCACTTTTATCGAAGCGTGACTGATCACAAACCTCTTCTACTAGTTCATGTCCAGAAATGACAATGATGCTGTCTCTTAAAGTTTGAAGCCGAAAAATGGGACCATACTCTCCCGCTAGTTTGATAAACGATAGGGTCGGTTTATCTTTATCGATTAATGGGATATTCCCCAGCGGTCCATATGTTTTCGGTTGAGGAATAGTAGACGCTTTTTTTTCCATTAAAAACACACCCTTTCAAAAAAGTATGAAACACAATTTCATACAGAAAGTAAACACCACTATAGTGCACCTAAAGTCCATTATACCCTTCAAGATGAGGGTTATTCGGTGAGCCTAAAAAGAGTCCAACCTTAATGTGTCCCAAATGATTAAGAAAAAATAAGAGGAGAAAAAAGTTTTTAATAATCACTTTTTAATCCTTTTATTTGTTTAAGCTTTTTTTAAGGTATCGATTATTTTGCTATAAGGTTATTCCAATATACTTACAATATAGTTAATGAATAGTGAGGTTTTTTAATGGAAATAAAACGAGTTTCTTTTATTGATTGTATGCGAGGATTTAGTTTGTTTGGGATATTGCTCGCGAATTTACTGATTTTTCAATTTGGAATGCAAGGAAAGGAAAATCTAAAGGGCTTATCGCTGCTCGATCAAGGTGCATATTATTTCTTGAAGGTTGTTGTTGAAAGCTCATTTATGCCAATCTTTACATTACTTTTCGGCTTTTCACTGATGAAGCTAGTGGAATCTGCACGCCGAAAAGGGAGAAAAAGTAGATGGGTCATTCTTCGTAGAAGCATCGGGCTTATTGTATTAGGATGGTTACACCACTTATTCATTTGGGAGGGTGATATTTTACTATTTTATGGTTTAATGATTCCTATATTGGTTCTTTTTATCAATCGAAAAGCCAAAACTGCATTTATTTGGGCAGGGATATTGTTTGTTATTACTATCGCACTGTCATATGGTCAAAGTGAGGTTTCAAAGAAAGAACAGCAAGAGAAGGATACGTATGCTGCAAAAGAAAGTCATATGTATGCGAATGGTACTTATGCAGAAATATTTGATTTCCGTCTCAATCCAGAGCCATCAGAAACGGAAAAGCCTGCAGAAATCGCTCTTATGATATTGATGGCACCAATTCTTCTTTTACCATTATTTTTAGTAGGCATGGGTCTTGCCAAGGTACGTGCATTTGAGAATATAGAGCAGGAGAAAAAATGGTATATGTTAGGAGCACTTCTTGTACCAATTGGGCTGTTATGCAAGTCTTTAAGTTTAATGGAAAACAATTTTTCTGTAATGCTTTCGATGGGCGGTGCTCAGTTATTATCGTTAGGCTATGTATGTTTAGCTGCCTTACTGTATAAATTTTGGCATACCTCTATTATTTCTCAGGCCTTTGAATGTGTCGGTAAGCTATCATTAACAAATTATTTAATGCAATCGATTATTTGTACGACTGTCTTTTATGGCTATGGTTTAGGGCTGTTTGGAAAAATTGGCGTCTTTAATGGCATATTGTTCGGGCTTATTGTCTATAGTTTCCAATGTGTTATGAGCTTTTTATACTTGAAAAAATGGAAGCGCGGTCCATTCGAACAAATTTTACGTATGTGGACGAATTGGTCATTAAGGGGCCGTTTAAAGCAAAAAGAACAAGTTTAAAATGAATTAAACAGGGGTTGGGACATAACAAAAACCGTGAGAAATCAATTTTATAAATGTTGATTTCTCGCGGTTTTTTGAAGAGTTTAAAACCAATTCCGCTAAGGTACTGGCTTCGTATACATTAATTACTTGTAGAATTTTATTCGATTTTCAAGTGGTTGGAATTCTTTTTCGCCTGGTGTTACCGTCGGATTGCCAAATGGCATTTGAGCAATTAGCTTCCAATTATCAGGGATATTCCATTCTTTTTTCACTTTATCGTCAATTAATGGATTATAATGTTGTAATGAAGCTCCTAATCCCTCTGCTTCCAATGCTGCCCATACAACTAGTTGGTGCATACCTGATGCTTGATTTGACCAAATTGGAAAGTTCTCAGCATATGCAGCAAATTGCTCTTGAAGCGATTTAACTACAGCTTCATCTTCTAAGAATAAAACTGTCCCATAACCTGCTTTAAAGGAATCCATTTTTTGTTGAGTACCTGAAAAATCACTATCTCCAACTACTTTTCTTAATGTTTCAGTTGTGATGTCCCATAATTTATTATGTGCCTCACCTGATAATACAACAATACGTGCAGTTTGAGAGTTGAATGCTGATGGAGTATATTTCACAGCGAATTCTATAATTTCTTTAATTCTTTCATCCGATATTTTTACCTCTTTATTAATTCCGTAGTAAGTACGTCTTTCTTTAAGTGTAGTGTAGAAATCTTTTGTCATAATTTTCTTCCTCCCAATTTACTAAATTTCTTTTTACACACATTGCATCTGTCACTTAGGGATTTTTACTTACCAAATCATTTAGAATCTTCAAATGGCTGTTTTATTTTTTAAAACCTCGCCTACACCTGTAAGTCAAGGCCATCATTAGCACTGCTATTTTTTAATCCTTTTGGCAAATTTCCCTACTTATACTATTTTAAGTATTATGCTCCAGGTACATATTTTGTGTTCAAAAAATATGGTATCCAAACAGACAATAGAGTATACAAATGTCTGTGGATTTAATAGGTGCAGGCTAAGCACTTGAAAAGTATGATTTATGAAATTGATTCAACTAATTAAAATACTCAATAATGCCATCTACAATTCCCTGTTGTGTTTTTGCTTGAAATTTTGCTGAATTCATTCTTTTTTCGTCATCTTCGTTAGATGTAAATCCTAATTCAATCAATATAGCTGGTGAGGAATTTTCTTTTAGTACATAGAAATCACTTCCTTGTATACCTCGATTTCGAGTAGTTATTTTTTGATTAAAAATCGATTTTTGAACAATTTCAGCTAATTTCTTATCATGTTTTTTATTCGCTCCAAAATGTGTTGTTATTCCTTTCACATTAGTATCCTCAAAAGCATCGTGGTGAATGCTAATAAATAAATCAGCGTAATAATCGCTAGCTACCTTAACACGGGCTCGTAATTCTTCCTTTTGATTCGTCTCAGAAAGTAAACTGGTATCATTCTCACGCGTTAAGATAACTTTTGCATTTGTCCTATTTTCTATCTCTTTTTTCAAATTTTGAGCTACTTTTAAATTAAGATCTTTTTCAATTGTACCTAGTACCTCCCCTGTCGCCCCTCGATCTCTTCCACCATGCCCCGGATCAATTACAATTATTTTATCGCTCAAATGGTAACCATCTTTTGGAACATTTTTTTTCGCTTTCATATGTAGCAAACAAAATCCAGTAATTATTAACATAATACATCCGAGCAAAATAATTATTTTTTTCATACAAAAAACTCCTTATCAGCTTCAATACATTGTCTAAAGAAATAGTAATGAAGACTAATAAAGATTAAATGCAGATTAGATCGATTTTGTTTAAAATATAAAAAACGTGTAGAAATGAAACTTACACGTTTTTATTTAAATAGAAATAAAATAATACGCCATCTTTAGTATTCGATACACCATATGGCATACCATGTAACTCTAAAATATTTTTGGAAATAGCTAGACCCAATCCCGTACCACTATTGGTGCGTTTACGAGAGGTGTCTCCCAGGTAAAAACGATCCCATATTTTCTCTAAATGTTCGGAAGCAATATGTGTGCCTTTGTTCTCTATACATATTTTTACACGATCTTCTTCTTCCATCGTTGAAATGATAATATCTTCGTTTTCAGGCGTATATCGAATAGCATTGCTAATAAAGTTCGTAATCACCTGTTCAATTCTATTTTGATTTGCAGCTACTTTAATTTTGGAAAGAGATTTACGAACGTGTAGTTGCCTTTTTGAAATATCTAAAGCTAGTTGATCGGTTATATACTCTATTACCTCATCAATAAAGAAAACATCCATTTCCAACTTATACGTTCCAGACTCAAATTTTGCTAGCTCTAGCATATCAATAATTAGCATATCCATTCGATCTATTTCCTTTGCCATTGCTTGAAAGTAATGTTCCTTTTTATTACTAGCAACACCATCTTCTAAAATAGAAATACAGCTTTTCATTATACTTAAAGGTGTCTTTAATTCATGTGAAACACCGGCAATAAATTCTTTACGTGTATTTTCTAATTGTTTTTCTTTCTCTATATCTTGCTGTAATTGGACTATATATGAATGTAAAGTTTTCGAAAGTGTATTAATATTTTTTGATAGATCACCGATTTCATCTTTAGTAGTAACGGGAATCATTTCAGAAAAATCCAAATCCGCGATTTTTTTTGTTGTATGATTTATTTGTAACAAAGGCTTAGCGATTTTTTTAGAGTAATAGAACGATACCAAGACAATTAGAAGTAATACAAAAATAATTAAGTATACATAGTAATCTTTTATCATCTGAACAGCCTCATCAACCGGTTGTAAGGAGGTCAAAGCAAAAATATAATTTGTTTCCCCCATTGAATCTTTTGTCGGTTTAATGATGACTTTATAGGTAACACCATTTTCCTTATAATCCATTATTTCTGTGGAATCTAAATAATGTTGCTTGTCATTCGTTATTAAATCCACCTGAAATTGTTTTATTCTATTAATTAACACACGATTGGCATAAATAAAGTTTGCCCCTACAGTTTTCTGTGGTAATTGTAAGTTCGTGATATTTCCAACCAAGTAAATTTGTGAATCTGAAGTTGGAGAAGTTTGTTTTCCATAGATTTTCTCTGAAAGTTGCCGATTCTCTAAAACAATATCCCCATTTTCAACTGTTAATATAGTAGGAAGTAATGTATCTCCTTGTTTTACGCCATCAATAAAGATCCGACTTCCTTGCTCTAGCAGGAACGTTATTCTATCCATATCCTCAAAATCAATAAAACTATACAAGGGAATATGAATTAAACGATTCGAAAATTCAGGATCTAATTGTACTTCTAATGAAAAATCATTTGCAGTTTTAATATTTCCAGAACTATCTAACGTTGTTACCCATGATGAATTATCTAGATAAAAATTCTCCTCCATCTTTCGGGTTGTTTGAGTATTATATTCAGCTTTTTTAGATAATTTTTCATAGGTTTCAATACTTTTTTGAACATCATCAACTTTTCTACTAGCATAATATTCCTTAAAAAAAAGGGTTTGACCAATAAAAATAGTAACTAAAATTAGTGTACATAATGCTGTTGTCAGCACAAATAATTTTAATACGATTCCTTTTATCATAGATTCCCCTCAAATTTATAACCACTTCGGACAACTGTTACAATACAAGTAGCTTTGTGTCCTAGTTTATGACGTAAATTACGGATATGACTATTGACAGTACGATCGTCACCTGCAAATTCATACCCCCAAATCTTAATAATTAATTGTTCTCTCGTCAAAATAATTCCTTGATTTTGCATTAAATACGTTAAAATTTCAAATTCGGTATATGTCAGGTTGATAATTTCTCCGTCAACAGTTACTGTTCGTGAGGGAATATGTACATGAATGCCATTACTAGATAAAATATCTTCTGTTGATACTTTACCAGCAGAACTATAACGACTCTCTATTAATCGCTTCACTCTTGCTAATAAAATGGGTGGACTATAAGGTTTTGTCACATAGTCATCTGCCCCCAGCTCAAAACCAAGTAATGTATCATCTTCATCGGCCCGTGCCGTTAACATAATGATAGGTACATTGGATGTTTTCCGAACCCTTCGACAAATTGACCATCCATCTAATTCTGGTAACATGATATCTAATATCATTAAATGAACTTCGTGATTTTCAAAAATAGTTAAAGCTTCTTTTCCATCTGCTACTTCTAATACTTCAAAACCTTCATTTAATAAATAATCTTTAACTATTTCACGTAAAATATCCTCGTCTTCTACAAGTAAAATCGTCTTCTGCATAACTTCTCCAAATTTTCTATAATAATTTTTTGTGTTTAAACTTGTCTGTAAACACATTGTATCAGAATGAAATAGATATCATATCAAAAATAAATAATTTTAACTCTTTCTAAATTCATATCCTTTTAACACGGGTATACTTCCTCTTTCACGACATTACTTTTTTCTGTATTCCTTCAAAGTTACTGGTAATATACGAAAAATAAAAAAGGCAAAGGAATAGGTTCCAATGCCATTTTGCTTGATTAATTTGAGATTTCTAGGAGGATAGAAGAATTTAAACTCTCCTAAAATACACTACGTACTAATCCCCCATCGATTCTCAACGCAGAACCATTAATAGCGGAAGAAAGTGGGCTACTTAAAAATGTCACAAAATGCTCAATTTCTTCTGGGCGAATGAGTCTCTGAATTATAGAGGTTGACCGATTTTCCTTCATAAAGCGCACCTCAGCTTCTTCCAACGTCAAATCTTCATTAGGATATAGGGTATTTAGCATAGTTTCCACGCCCTCTGTAAAAGTAGAACCTGGCATAATTGTGTTGAGGGTTACCTTTGTTTCTTTAGTCAGCTCAGCTAAACTACGAGAAAGTAAGAGCTGCATCGTCTTCGTTGCGCTATAATGTGCCATTTCTTGTGATGGCATAATAGCTGCCTCACTCGCAATAAAGATAACCCTTCCTTCCTTTTTTTGAATCATTTGATTGAGATACCAGCGAGTAAGCCTAACACCACTCATGATATTGACCTCAAACATCTTAAACCATTCCTCATCAGAGATATCAAAATATTCTTTTGGCTCAAAAATCCCTAGGTTATTAATTAGAATATCTACTTTTGAGAATTCGTCAATAGCCCTTTGACAACCCTCTTCGGTTCCTAAATCAGAGACTAATGATCGAAGGATAGCTTCTGGATACTGTACTTAGATTTCTTTTATGGTTTGATGAACCTTTTCTTCATGGCGTCCATTAATAATGACAGTAACACCTTCTGCTACTAATGATTTTGCAATGGCTTTCCCAATTCCTGCAGTAAATCCCGTAACTAGCGCTGTTTCCCTTTCAAATTTAGAAACATATTAAACCCCTCTCAATTACCTTTATAAGATTGCTTTATGGTTAAAGTATGGGTTTCTTCCCTTCTTTTAAACAAAAAACAATTTAAGAAGGAGCGGGTATACAACACCCTCCTCATTAAAATGAGATGACATGTACAAATATGGAAATACAGATAACTTGTTTTTTTGGGAAATATTAGGTAAAAAATCCTGCGATAGATCACGATACGCTGTGGAAATGCTGAAAGTAATACTTCACTAATTAGTCGCATATAACCGAACGCAATCAATGCTTTCAAATAATATGTTACTTAATTTAAATAGAAGCTTGAAAAAATTGACTAGAATTAGGAGGGCATTCAATATCGCACCTAGTAATGCTTAAGCACATAATTATCCATAGTACTGATCTCCAGGAACCCTGACCAGCATATCCTCTCCAATATTGGAGTACCTTATGTTAGACCCTTAGCGAGCCACGGAAGCCCCTAGCCGCATAGTAGGAATCTGCTCCATTATGGTACACAAAAACAGTGTCGTAACGATAGTCACAAAAGAGGGCCCCACCGAGTTTTCTAATATTTACAGGTGTTTGGACCCAGCTTGATGTTTTCAAATCGAAATTTTCAAGTTTCTGCAACTCGCGGTATTGCTCTTCCGTTAAAAGTTCAATGCCCATTGCAGTTGCCATATCAATAGCGTTATTTTCTGGTTTGTGTTTTTTTCTTGACTCCAACGCTTCACGATCATAACAAATACTTCTGCGACCTTTAGGACTTTCTGCAGAACAATCATAAAAAATGTATTCGTCCGTCTTATTATCATGGCCAACTACATCTGGTTCACCGCCAGTTACTTCCATTTCATTAAGTGACCACAGTTTTTCAGTATTTGCTTCGAGCCTAGCTTGTACTTTAGCCCATTCAAGATCTTTATGGCGATTCATATTTTTCTCAAAACGTGCTTTCAAAGTGCTAAGTAGTTCCTCCCGTTGTTCTAGTGATAATTCCATATTACTCTTAGTCATATCATTTCCCCTTTATTGTTTTTAATAAGTTCTTAATTAAACATTAATAGCAGTGGCTAAAACTCTAAATGTCAAAATATCCGTGTACATTTTGCTAGTCTAAGTATGTACATTTTCGCTGATTAACTTACCTTCTATACAAGTTCGTGAATAATCACAACTTGACACGGAGTCTTTCCTCTCATGATTCGATAGCCTAGAATCTAGCTATACCAAGGGCTTCTAACCGGCTTAAGGCTATCTTGCCCACCACTACGCTCCTTTAGGTAGGTTAGTAATTATAGTGTACTAGCCCTTATGGAATCTGTCTAAGTGTAGCCTATTCACTAACTTTTAGAATAGGAGTCAGCTAATATTTCGCAAGGATAATTTTGAGCTGTCATTGAACTAGTTGTTAGGGGATACAAAAATTTTGATTTTTTTCTTTATTCAACTAGAAAAGAGATTTAACTTAACAAACATTATGTTAAATACTTGAATTAAAATAGAGGTTTAATCTAACACGATTTGTAGATTAAACCTCTATTTTTATTTAAACAATCTTAGAGAAAACAGCCTTTTTTAAAGGAACTGCTTTAACGCATCGGTTTATCTTGGAACCACCAATCACCAACATTATCAATAGCAAAATTTATTTTATAACTCCCTATTGTAAGATACGTATGGATATTTTGGTATCGGAACTTGTATTGATATTGATTTATTGAACCTGGATACCCTGTATTAAATTTTTCTTTGGTTCTTACCAAGTCTGCTCTCCATTCACCATCCAAAACATTAGTTCCTATTAAAGTAGAAACGCCAATTGCGCTTAATGCATCTGCAACTTTTGTCTCAACTAACTTTTTACCAATGCTCACTCCAAGCCATTTCGATAAAAGACCTGCTGCTGTCATTGCAGTGGCTACTGCTGCAATACCACCAACAGTAGCATCAAAACTAATTTTAGCTGAAGATACATATACATAATCATTCGCATATACTGATACTTCTGAATTTGAATCAGCATTAAAGTCAGGTTCAGTTAGCTCGAAATTAAAAATCTCACCATCTAAAGTAGCTATACCAGTAGAACTGTTATAAATCAAAGTACTCGTCTCAGTATCATTAGCGACTGTATTCACTATAAAACCATCGACAGTATTTTCAATATCAATATCAATTTCATTATCAGAATTAACTAGAGTGAAACTATGCGTACTATCTGTAATTTCCGAATTTACTACATTAAACCCTGTCCCTGTTATCATATTTTCAGCGGCAAATGTACTATTGGGAACAAATATACTATTACTTGCAAACAGCATTGTTGAACAAAGTGTACTAGCAATTATTTTTTTTGAAATTACCATTTCCTCACCCCATATTAGTATTTTTAATTCTCATTAACAATACCATATATTAATTAAATAGTAAATTTATTACTGTTTAATTTCTTTTTCTTTTTTTAAATTTTTTCTTGTATAATATTTTCTAGCTATTATATTAAAGACAGAAGTCATTATAATTAAATACCACGGAGCTCCTAAATTGCCTGTCGTAAAGCTATCATAAATCCCCCAAATTAATACTGAAAAAAGTAAAAAAGCGGCAGTTAGTCTTTCCGATTTTGGAAAATCATCGTAGTTTTTATCTTTTTTTTCACCATTATCATTATTATTGTTATTCATAATTTAATCACCCCCCAGTATTTTTTAGATAGTACTATATTCTTTATGTAGAAAAGAAATTCCTCTTTTAATTCACCCCACAAAACGTACAGTAAACATTTGATACTTTAGGTCAAAATTGACCTTAATTGTTTTGTCACAAAAATGTAATTCAATTCGCTCTAAATCTTCATTTTCCGTTAATAATTTTGATACTTCTTCTGTTAGCTTCCTAACGTCGTTAAGAAATGCCATGAACATCCACAAAATCACATAATACCTCCCCATTTCTTCCTCTTCTGATAATTACAAAGAAACTCCAACAAACGGTTCAGTTCCAGAAGATCCCGTTTAGTTCCAGTTACTTTTTCAAAAAGGATACGTTGGAAGATATGTGCCCTTCAGCCAACTATATGATAGTAATATGCCAACTCACCTTTCTGATTCAAAGGGAATTTCTTTGTTTTTACATTTTTTTTAAAGAGGTTAATTTTATGAACCCAACTTTCGCACAGCAAAATAGGAAGACAGGCCTTGATATAGTTTTGCAAACCTTTAATCAAAGCCTCTCCCCTCACATAGAAAGAGATTGTGCTACTGCCACAAACCTTTTTACCCCTTCCCGTAGCTGTATTTCATTTACGTATGAATAGCTTAAACGTATCCAGGATGATAGTTGTTTTAATGGATCACAAACTTGACCTGGCACAAAGGATATAGATTGCTCAATACTTTTGCTTAATAATAATTCAGTAGGAAGTGTATCTGGAAGCTGCACCCATAAATTAAGACCACCTTTTGGACTGATCCATTTCCAATCTGTTACTGCTAGCTCTTCCTCCATGATTTCCTTTCGAATCTGAAGGGCAATCCGTATTTTCTCTAGGTGCTGCTGCAATCTTAGTGATGAAAAGTAATGGAGAAAAATTTTTTGATTGAGAAGCGGTGAGCCATTATCAGCTAATGATTTTACTGTTAGTAGTGCATTCATTAAGGATGATGGACAGATAACAGCCGCGATTCTCAAACCAGGTGAGATATATTTACAAAAGCTTCGGATATAAATGACGGTCCCAGCTGTATCATATGTGTAAATTGGCGGTGGCGGGGCATGATCAAAATAGATGTCGTGATAGGCATCGTCCTCAATGATTAAAAAA
>NZ_DKJS01000026.1:0-64898 GCF_002455205.1 Lysinibacillus sp. UBA6686
TACAAATGCTGCTAGTAACACACTAAATAATTTTTTCATTATTCTCCCCCTACAATAGTTTTATTTTTAGGAAACTAACATTTTAATATTATATACTAGTAATCTAAAACTCTACCAACGAATGTTAAAAATCCAACAAAAGTAGCGTGTTTTCCCATAACATAACTTACTTCTCTACCACTCCAAGCAATTATCTAAAGATGGTTCACTATGTACTATTGATTGTGGAAGGCAGGTTGTGGAGAAGAAAAAGCAAAAAAAGAATCAGGAGAAAAGGAAAAACCAGTTACTAAGATATCAAAAGAGGATGCCACAAAATAAGAAACGTCAGTACAAGTTACTAAAGAAGATGGTAAATTAACTGAAGAAAAATTTAAACAAATTAAAGAAGGGCATGACGTTTGAAGAAGTATTTAATATTGTCGGGTCAAAAGGAACAAATTGTGATTCGAATCATACTGTTATAGATGAATTTGAAACAGCTGGAGCTTTCTCAACTGCTAATATGACATTTCAAGGTAATAAAAACTCAAATAGGTTTAAGTTCACAGCTTTAGGTTTCAATGCATCGTTAATGTTCAAGGTGGTAAATTAATAAATATCACGAAACGTTGATTTAACAACAATTGTGGCTTTTAAGGTAGTTCCTATCTTTCATTTGGGAACGTTATTAGGTTTATTTATGATACGTTATAAACCCTTATTGTTAAATCCCAGTTTGTGAAATTGCACTTTACTAAAAAGCCTGAGTTATATGCTTATTGATTTGAAATTCAAGCTCTCTAATGTTTATATTTGTTTCGGCATCGAGAATTTTTATTTCTATTGTAGTCTTGTTCCATTCTTTTAAATAAGTATGCTTTACACACTTTTGAAAACCTCTAACTACAGAAAACTTCTCCAAATATTGAGGGTTTTCATGAGATAAATTATAAATGCTATCATCAATTTTCCATTGACCAAATTGAATATTTATATTTCGGTTAAGTCTATTTTGTGTATCAAAACTAAAAAACATTTCTTCTGTTGCTTCGTCAAAGTAAATATCCATTATTTTTAAATAAAAATGGGTATCATTTATCAGCAATATTTGTATGCCAACATGATCCTTTTCTTCTCCAACCCATTCCTGCCACTGCTCTTTAGTCCACGAGTCCATTTTAGTTGTATCATATGTTTTCATTGGTAAAACAACATTAATAATTTCATTTGTCATTTCCTACACTCCTCTTAATTAACTTAAAATGGTTACCCCTTTCAACAATCCTGCGCCATTAGATGAAGGAAAAATGTCCCCAAAGCGTATTTTGGAAGACTTTTCACTCAACGTTGTAATCCGCATTTTTCTATTGCTATCCCATACCCATCAAGTTAAGATAGCACCCCAAAACGAAAATTTCTTCGTTTTGGGGAACTACCAATTTCTTAAGTTGATGGGCATATATAGTGACCCCATATAAAGAAATTTTAAACATCTTAATCTGCCTTTCCTTTATATAAATATGGGAATAATGAAATTACCCCAAGGATAGCTAAACAAGCTCCAATCCATAGCGGAGATACAAAACCATATCCTTTACTGATCCCAAGACCACCTAGTGACGAACCAATAACAATACCTAGCGTAATAAAAGAACTATGAACGGTATTTATCATTATTCCATTACTAGCTGTTTTCATCACCCTCGCAACCATAGCTGGATTCAATGCTACACCAGTTAAACCAATAAAAATCGTAGAAATAACTGCAATGTATTTATTCTCTGCACTTAAAGCAAATAAAGACAACGCCATGATTAATATAATTAATCCACCCATAAGTATTTTCATTGTAAATTTATCAGCGAACTTGCCAATTATTATATTCCCAATTACCGTCGCACTACCATAGAGAGCAAGTAAATATGGAATACTTGCACTTGAAAAGCCTGTGACATTTGTAAAGATAGGAGTGAAATAACTAAATGCTGCAAACGTACCACCAATAATGAACATACTTGTTACGTACGCTGCCCAAAGATGAATATTCTTAAATCGCAGAAGTTCGTCCTTCCAATTTAATTGCTCTTTATTTGAAGATGATGGTAACAACCGTTGAATCATAATCCCTGATACTAGCACAAGAACAGAAACAGCCCCAAAACTAATACGCCAGCCAAAATATTGAGAAATAACGGTTGTTATAGGTAAACCTAATACAGTTGCGAACATTAAACCTGCAAGTACAATTGATGCAGCTTTTCCCCTTGAATCAGAGTGAACCAATGTCGCAGAAAAGGAAATCGCAACTCCAAAAGCCGAAGCTGAAGCAATACCAGTTATAATTCGTGAAATCATCATAATATCATAGTTCCAAGCAATAGCTCCGAGCGATTGACCAATTAAAAATACGAACATTAAAAACAATAATGCTTGTTTGCTGCGCATTCGTAAGAGGATTGCAGTTAAAATGGGGCCTCCTATTACCATTGCTCCTGCATAAGCTGAAATTAAATACCCAATAGATGATACAGAAACCTGGAATGCAAGAGCAAGTTCATTCATCATACCTGCAACCATAAATTCTGATGTAGTCATACAAAAGATTGCTAAAGCTAATAAATAAATAATCGATGGCATAAAAAACTCCTTATTCATTATTGTAATAATCGGTACAAAAATGGTGCAAAAAAAGAGCGCACTAAGCGCCAAAAATAGACTCCATTGTTCCTTTGATAACTTGTTCAGCTAACATCCGATTTTGCATCGATACATTAAGAACACGGAATCCGTAATAACTGCTTAAAAGCAGACTAGCTAATTCCTCAGCTGATTGCTTCTTTGAAATTTCACCTGTTTGCAATCCTTCCTCCATCACTGTTTCAATAGCTTGTTTAAGAAGTTCAACATGCTTCGAGAAAATTTCTTGTACCATTAAATCGTTTTTAGCACGTTCTACACTGGCATTAATCAATAAACATCCTTTTTGATCAATATTCTCAAAGTCTTCTTTCAATGCCCATTCAAAAAAATTACTTAATCGTTCTTTAACTGGAATTGGAGTCTCTAACAATTTCTTTTGTTCCCTAATCCCAATTTCATGGTAGCGTTCTAATACTTGTTTATACAGTTCATGTTTACTACCGAAAGTATTGTATAAACTTCCTTTTCCAAGTCCTGTATCACTGCATAAATCTTGTGTAGAACACCCCTCATACCCTCTTAACCAAAATGTTTTCATTGCAACATCTACAATTGAGGAATAATCAAACTCTCGGGGTCTGCCGCGTTTATTCAAGCGTATCCTCCTCTTATGTTAAAGATAACATTAGTAGAATACTCTTTTTGTACCGTATAGTCAATAATTTTGTTTTATTGTTACTGTACAATAAAATTTGATTATTTTAGATTACGAATAATTAAAAATAGCTCCCTTATTCTGCCATACCTGAACGTATTGGTAATTCATTTACACTCATTTTTCATGGAAAAAAGATTTTTTATAGGTTGGTTTGAAATCTTTTAAATCATATGTAATCTGTTTTGCTTCTAACGTAATGATGTAACTACCACAGTATTCACAATTATTTTGTTAGGTTAAATACTTCAGCACAGTTGGGACAATTCAAAGTTTTAACCTCGCTTCCACTACTCCTAATATTTACCACCACTTAGTATGCGTTGAATTGTTAAATACATTAATAAAATATAAAAAATCCCAGGCTCAAAAAAGTTGAGTAACTGGGATTTTTTAAGAGAATCAACATTTATAAATTAACACTTCAACCTATACAACTTCTTAACAAATGTACCATACTGATTTCGATTACTTTTTATCATTTCTTCGCTATTGAATCGTAATATGTAACCCAGTTTAAACGATCAGTGGTCATTGTACCAATCTGCAAATCCAGATGGTTTCGGGAATAATGACGTTATTAATCGCCTGTACAATAAAATTCTCTATTTCATATTTCAAGGCAGGCGAACCTGGTTCCTCAAAAAACGGTAAGTAAAATGATAATGCCTATTTATTGCCACCCATCAAGGTGTGGTCTTTTATGGTTTATTCAGCTAAGACCAAGACATCGATAAAGATCGTATCTGCATGTCAACAAGAGGGCTTAATATAATGCCTAATCAATCACTTATCTCCAACTGCTTTTAATAAATTCACTGGAAGCAAAACACTCTAACGTTACGCTCTTGATAGTGTATCTTTATTTTTAATTTTTTTTCTTAGACCGTCCTAAGATAAATATCGCAATTCCTTTCTACAACTATGCATATTATAGTCATAGAAAGGAGGGAAAAATTATGTCTCAATATTGTGGTAGTGGTAGCGGTAGTGGTTATGGTTCCTCATTTGCTCTAATTGTTGTTCTATTCATTCTTCTAATTATTGTTGGCGTTAGTTTCATCAGTTATTAATATTGAATACCACCGCTTCTATGCTCATAACTATTAGAAACTTATACTATGCACCTTCAAATCTTTAGTAAGGGTCACTATCCTCCGTGTGACCCTTTTTATATTGCCTTTCTCAAAGTCTTTAGATTGTTCATTAGTTCGCTGTAGCATGTGACGACGCTGCGGCTTTTTTTATCTATTGTTCAGGCTATGAACTATACAAACTTTGCTATCACGTCATATTAATAGTAATGTAAGCTAATTTAGTCTTACACCTCCGAATTTCGTTACTGAGGGTCACTCTATCCCAAGTGACCCTTTTAATATTTTTCCTTTTTCAATTTTGCACTGAACCTCTCAAGGCATAATAAAAGCCACAACTCATTTAGAGTGTGACTTAATACATGGATTAATCAAATTCTACAATATTTTGCACTACTGATACTTTATAAACATCTTTCGTATTTATTAAAATTGTTTTAAAATTTTCTGTTTCAGTAAATGAATACCATGACTTCTCATTCAAGCCATTAGAAATTTCTTCTGCGAATGTTTCTTGTCCAATATTAGTCTTAATTTTATATTCTTCTTCGCGACTTTCGTCAAAATAAAACTTTACTTTATATTCATAATCCATTAACCAACACCCCCCATCTACCTATATCATGGGACAAATGGGATTGAAGTAATCAATAAAAATAGGAAGCATTATAAAAAGCCACACCTAGTTAAGCATGACCTTCATTTCTCTTAATGACCTGTTTAGTCTTCCAATGTACAACAAAGCTTATAATCGACACTACGATAGGTACTACATATAATATTGAGGTTAAATAATGTACTTATTTTATTCCTTTACTTAGGATAAGCTTTATAAAAAAGATAGTTGATACTAACATAGATATTACTAACCACATTTGAGTATTTTCCTTTATTTTCCATATTTATTTATTTCACCGCCTTCAATATCAAAAGCACACCTAGTTAGTTGTGACCTTAATTAGTTTTATTAACATTATAAAAAGAGACTACCAATATAGTAGTCTTCATTATTTGTTTGGGACATACACGTACAAGCGAAAGTGCTCATTACTGTAAGACGTTCCATACGCTTTTGAATAAAACTTGATAATATCTAATTATTATGTTTTTTAGAGAACTTTGCTAGTGTTAGGAAGTTCACTATATTGAATACTAGGAATTTCTATCTTCTACACAAACACAAAAAAAACAAAATATACGAATGCTGTAGGAACTGCGTAAGAAGATACCCCCCTTAAACTCCATTTGTCTTCATCAGTTGACCAAAGAAAAATCAACAATGTTATCATCGTAATCCCGAAAGCATTCATAATAATATCTAATAATCCAATAACCCCCAACCCCTTTTCTACCCTTTCCATTTACATTAATATATTCTCCATATATTAAGCCCATGCTAACCGCTTGGCTGTTTCATCCATTAATGCATTGCGTTTACATAGCACCTTATTACAATCGATCTATAATGTTTTCCCATTCAAAACAGTTCCTTTCAGCATCCCCATACCGCATGTCCACAATAGTTTTTAAATCTTGGTCTAACGATGAATAGATTTCTTCAACCGTTTTAACAATATTTTTTCGCTTTTGATAAAGCTTGTCTTCAGAAAGTATACTGCTTTATTGGAAATATTATTAGAGTTCCCTTGGCTTCATGTTGAGCCAACGCTTTATTAGGATGTTTAAAGCTTCATTCCTTTACATGGATAAGAATGCTTGTCCAAAATAAGACATGACTGCGCTATTTGGCGCAATCTTTTTTATAAACTGTAATGCCTCCTACCGTTAGATCCTTTAAAGTCACCTTTCTTCCGTATTCCCTTGATAGAATACTTTCAACGATTGGTAATAGTTTTCGAACCTTTTCTTCTGTCATTTTTACTGCTTTCATCACTCACACTCCTTTTTTATCAGAATATGTCGATTGGGCTTGTCACTTTCATACGTGAAATATTAATCTAGTTCATTTCTGACATCGTTCATTAATTGTGCGCAATCTTCACACCAAAGAGTACTGGCTTCGTACAGATAAGGGTGAAATGTTTGTTCAACCCGAAGCTTTTTCACTGGATGAATACGCAAAAAAAGCAACCTCACAGAATTGGAGATTGCCATCATGAAGGGCTTTATGGATCATGATTTAGATGTATTAGAAACATTACTTAACCATATGAAGGTATTATTAAAAACTGCTCCGAAATAGCGGCAACCGTTGAAATAAAATGGATGCTGAATTCGACAGCTATCACCAAAAATTTGAGGCTGAGCAAAAAGCAGGCACATTATCGGCTTCCTAAGGGAAGAAATAGTAAAGCAAAAATTATTGGAATGATATGCAATTTTAGCGCTATATATAAATTAAAGAGCAAGGCTCCTTTGTCTCGCTCTTTTCTTATTATTAGGAGTGAATACCTGATGAAATGCGTCATCTATGTTCGAGTGAGTACAGATGAACAGGCCAAGTATGGGTTTTCAATAGGTGCCCAGATTGAGAAATTAGAAGCCTATTGTGTTTCACAAGGATGGGAAATTGTTGAGAGACCCTATATCGATGATGGTTATTCTGCTAAAGATTTAAACAGACCTCATTTCCAAAATATGCTCAATCGAATTAAGCAAGGGGGCATTGATGTCCTACTAGTATATAAACTGGATCGATTAACTCGATCTGTGCCTGACCTGCATACTATCTTAGCAGAATTGGATCAATACGAATGTAAATTTAAATCTGCAACAGAAGTCTATGATACTACGAATGCTATGGGGCGTTTGTTTATCACACTAGTGGCAGCTATTGCGCAATGGGAGCGCGAAAATACAGCTGAACGAGTGCGTTTTGGATTAGAAAAGAAAGTGAAATTAGGACGCTGGAAAGGTGGCACCCCTCCCTATGGCTATAAGGTCATTGATGGTGAATTAGTGGTAGATGTAGAAGAGGCTCAAATTGTAAAAGAAATATTTAAGTTAGCTAAATCAGCAGGCTTTTACACACTAGCTCGTCAACTAACTAGTAAAGGAATACCTACAAGAAGAGGTGGAGGATGGCATGTAGACAGTGTGCGAGATATTGCCAATAATCCTACATACGCTGGCTTTTTAATGTTCAGCTCTAATCCCAAAGACATCAAAAAGCCTCCTCGCGAACGGGAGCTATTCGAGGGAAATCACGAACGCATTATAGACCGTGATGAATTCTGGGAGCTACAGGATTTATTGGATAAACGCAGGACCTTTGGTGGAAAACGTGAAACAAGTAATTACTATTTCTCTTCGATTTTAAAATGTGCCAGATGTGGTCATTCAATGTCAGGGCATAAAGTGGGCAAGAAAAAAAACTACCGCTGTTCAGGAAAGAAAGCAGGAAAAACCTGTACTAGTCATATGATTTTAGAAAGCAATTTAGTACAAACGGTATTTGCCCAGTGGGATGACTTAGTGGGTGGTCATTTTAAAAGTAATGAAGGCGAAGCCAATTTTCCTAAAGCACAGCTCTCCTCATTACAGCATGAATTGGCCTCCATACAAAGGCTTTTACTTAAGAAAAAAACCATGTTCGAAAATGATATTATTGATATTGATGAATTAATACTTGAAACCGAAAAGCTACGTGGCAAAGAAAAAGAAATTCAACGTGAGTTAAAGAATATTCAGCAGCAGGATACCCGGCATCATGAGGAAATCAGATCCATTATTCGCAACATCAATACTCTTTGGTTAAATGCTGATGATTACGAACGGAAGCAATTAATGACGACCATATTTGAGCAAATTGTAATTGATACAAAGAACGATTATACAAGCAGTAAGCAAGCCAGAGAAATCATAATTGTTACAGCCAAATAATATGTCTTTTATTGGTGGAGGCACTTTAATTCCTTGGGCGTTAATTCCTGCTGCTGCTATATGTAATGTAAGTCCATTTGAACTCGCAAGACGTAATTTATTGCCCGTAGTGATTGGCCTTTTTATTACGACGATTGTGGCGGTGTTTTTGATTTAACCATATTGAAGGGTGTAAATAACATTATGAGATGACTTTTATAAATTGGAAGTCATCTCTTATATTGAATACTAATCTTCAATATAATACTTCCCCACCCCCTCCTGAAACAACTGCTTAAGCTGCTGTTCACCAATCCCTAAGACACAAGCCTCAATTATAATTTGTTCCAATTTCATAGCAATTTGCGAAAGGTTGGCATTCTGGGTTTCAGTAGCATTTTCATTAATAAGAAATGCTTTTGAACGTGGTTTTATTGTGATAACGCCCTTTTTTTGCAGTTCCTTGTAGCTTTTATGAACGGTGTGAAGATTGAGGCTTGTTTGCCCAGCTAGATCACGAATCGAGGGTAGCTGGTCACCATGTTGCAAATTTCCTGTCGCTATTGCTAATAGAAGTTGTTGTGTTAGCTGCTGATAAAACGGGATATTACTGGTTATATCTATTTTTACATTCAATTGGTTACGTATCCCTTCCTATTTTTATAAAATAATGTGATTGTACTTATAGTTACAATGATTAAAATAATGACTGCTGAAATCCATGGAGAAACATGGAACGTAAGCAGGCTGAAATGGAGAAGTGCAATAATTATTAATAAAGGTAATCCATAAAGTAAGCTAATTAATACTGTAGGGTTGGACTTAATGGCCTCTGATGGATTTGTCCAGTCAAGTAATGGATGCCTTTTATCGTAAAGCGGAGATAATACATTATAAGAAAAAACTAATAGTAACGTTATCAATAAATACAGCATCATTATGACGTCATTTTTTTCAAATAGCATATAAATGATATAGCTTATGATGACTGATAGTGCACTGATGCTTGAAGAAATCACTACTTTTGCCAAATATATTTTGTGTGGCTCTAAGGGCAATGTTTTACTTGAAACATAGTATTTCCCCTCTCTAGAATAGGGTGTACCACTAATATTGTTCATACAGCTCATAAACAAAATCATGTAGACAAAAAGGGAAGATTTATTATCAACAATCCAGTCAGCCTTTAGCATATTCATCTGAATCACCATTAGGTAAATGACTGTGCCGATTGGTGCCATAATGACACCTAGAATCGCTTGCAATTTAAAATAAGATTCTGATTGGATAATCCAGTATTCTCGTTGTAAGTAATTGCTCCAACTAGTATTTTCCCTCCAAACTTTGGCTGTTTTTTCTATTCTGTTTACAACTGAGCCATGTTCATAATACTTAGACGCTATGATTGTTATAGTTATGTTAAACAATACAAAGCACAGTAAGAATACTATCGAGAAATAAAGAACACTTTGAGCAGCCGTCAGTGGCAATATTCCCTCAAGCCATGGCTGCTGCATTGCGAAGCCAAAACCTATGTCGAGAATATCTGATATGGAGGCACTTAGGGATGCGATGGTTGATGTATCTATTTTCGCTAAAACAAGCTTAATAGTCTCGACATTATTTATCCAAAAATAAACTATTGGGCAAATGCCAATTCCTAAAATTAGCGTCATTCTAACCATTAAATACATGACTATATTCATAAAAATTGTACGAAAATGATTCAAAATAGATAAAACACATAGTAGGAATAAAGTGATCAAGATGTTTATCATCAGTAAAAATACAATAGATTTTGTAGCAAATCCTATATTAAACTCTATTAATAGCATAAAAAATGTTGGTATGGAGAGTATTCCTACGACCGATATTGGTAAAGCTACAGCACTTACTATTTTCGCCATTACAATCCGCTTCGCTGAAATCGGCAAATGAGCAAAGATAGAAAAATCACTTTGACTAAATACTACTGAAATCGCAAAATAGGAAATCAGTATATACGTGATACTATTCGATAGTATAAAGCTGTAAAATAAAAATACCTCTGGGGTAGCCATGAAATAGATCATAAAGGTAAATACACAATACTGTAAGGCTATATAAATAAAGGCTAGTATTAAAAGCACTTGCACAATTGGATGCTTTGGTTTTGTATAAACGGATGTTAAGAAAAATTTAAATAATAGCAAATTATCCTTCATTAGCTTGTTTCTCCATAAAAATAGTTTCTAGGCTTCCATTGACAAGCAAATTTTCTAAAGATTCATGCAAAACGATCTTGCCATCTTTTAAAAAACAAATAGATCGGCAAATTTTCTCAGCAACATCCAGCAAATGAGTGGAAAATAGAACCGTTCCACCATTCTCAACATATTCCTTTAGACAATTTTTAAAAGCAACGACAGCAAGTGGATCCAATCCATTTAGCGGCTCATCCATAATAAGAATTGGTGGACTAATCGTAAAGGCAGTTATTAATGCCATCTTATGGAGCATTCCATAAGAAAACGTTCCCATTGGCTTATTTATACTTTTTTCCATACCAAAGATATGGATGAAGCTTTGTAGTTTTGCATCATCCGTCTTTTCATATAGGCTCAAAACAAAGTGTATCCAATCATAGGCAGCTATATTTGGAAAAACATGAATAGTGTCAGGGATAAAATAAAATTGCTTTTTATAGGCAAGTGACTGCGACTTTAGAACATTATTAATCATCACTTTTCCACAATCCTGCTCTACTAAGCCAGTAATACAATTTAATGTTGTTGTTTTACCTGCTCCATTTCCACCTACAAACCCCAATATCTCTCCCTTTTCTATCTTTAATGCTACGCCGTTTAGTACTTCATGCTGCCCATACGATTTCTGTAAATTTTCTATTAACAACAAGCTTTCATCACATCCCTTTTAAAATTTTTTCTTCGCAATGAAACCGTGCATGGTAGTAATCATTAATAGCACCAATAGTAGTGTTACGATGATATGAATGCCGTACCTTGCTTCCAAATTACCCGTCATCAGTATATTTGCCGCAGACAAACTATTACTAGCAGGGTTTACAGCATCTATGAAAGGATGTAATCCCGCGATAAAGCGGCAAACTAATAGGATAACGATACTTATTAGGGCAATAAATGCAGGACTATTAAAAAATGTACTTATCATCGCAACAAACGTTATGATGAATAACAGCCAAACACAATAAAATACAAAAGCCCACATAGCTTGTGTCATAGGAACAGTAGTAAATAAATACGCTGAATAGCCATAGGACACTGCATAGCCAAGAGCTATACATATAACAGCTAAAATATAATGGATGATGATTTTACTATTTAAATAAGAAGATATTGATACTGGTCTTGTTAGGATAAAGCCCATCATGCCATTTGCTTTCTCTCCTTGGATAATACTCATAGTGGCAACGACTAGAATAATAATGCCTAGCTGATCAAACTGTGAATTTAATGTTGAGGCAAGTACCTCCTGTCCTTCAGGCTTTGCCATCGTAGGATCAATTATTATACCTTCAATACCACCCGCTGATTGTAAAATAACAGGTAAATAATACATCATAATCGGCTGAGTTAGCCCTAGTAAAATAAATACGATTGGGAGCCACAATATTTTAAACTCCCTTGCCATTTGCTGTACTTCTTTTTTGCTTAATGCAATAAAAGCACTCATTACTTACACCACCAATTCTAAAAATATTTCTTCTAGATTGCTTTGAATACCCATTTCAAATTTAGTAAACATCACTTTTGAATCCAGTCCGTGTTGTATTAGTCGTCTAGCATCTTCCTCCAAATTTTCAACATGGATGTTGAAGCCATTTCCACAGCTTTCGATTCTCTTCACATACGGTAAATGTTCAATCATTGTGAACCACTTACAATCTTGTTCACGTAACGTCACAAAGACAGCTGATTCTTGATGGTATTCAAGCAGCTCTAATTTTGTCGCATCTTCTATTTTGTGACCATTTTTAATGACAACAAAGCGCTCACAAATTTCCTCCGCATCGCTCAAAATATGCGTTGATAGCAGAATCGTTGTTTCTTTTTTTATTTCTTTTAATAGATTTAACACTTCTCTTCTGCCTATTGGATCTAGCGCGGATACTGGTTCATCCATAATCATGAGGGCTGGCTTATGCAATAGAGCCTGTGCAATGCCCAGACGCTGCTTCATTCCACCTGAAAATGTCCCTACATGTATATGTGCTTCTTTTCCTAAGCCCACTTTTTCTAATAGCAATGGTATCTCTTGCTGTAATTCATTTTTTGATAGACCAGAAAGTGTCCCCATAAAGGACAATGTTTCATATGCTGTCATCCACGAAAAATAATTAGGATACTGAGGTAAATAACCGATTTTATTTTTCATCGATGCAATTTTTTGACCATCCAGTAAAACTTCTCCTTCCTCTGCATATAAAATATCAGCAATGATTTGGATTAACGTAGATTTCCCCGCACCATTTGGCCCAATTAACCCAACACACTCATTCGCTTCAATGACCATTGAAAAATCTTTCACAGCTGTTTTTTGTTTAAACTTTTTCGTAATATTTTTAATCTCTAAGCGCATGTTTATTGACATCCTTTCTACCAATAATGAAGTATAGAACAGAACCAATGGAGTTAAAGAACAAAATAATAATTGTCCACATCAGTATGTTTTCCCGCGTATCTCGGTGCCGATATAAATCAAATAAAGCAACAATAATTAGAACTAATCCTACGAATATCAATGGCAGAATGATTGGAAGTATGCTTGCCCAATCCAGTTGGCCTAAATCATCAAAACCATAGTGTAATTTCATTCTTAAAACCTCCATTCATTATCATTATCGATAATGATAACATAAGATGTAAAAAATTTCATTACCTTTTTACTGTACATCTTTTTTAAAAAACTATAGTATATTTTTTGAGAATGTTCTCATATTGATAACATTTGATTGCTTCCCTTGATTCCATCTGATAGGAGGATTGTTTTATGCGGAATAAAGCAGAAGTTTTAATGCACCCTGTGAGAATGAAAATTTTACAAGCTCTCATGCACGATAAAGAAGAAGGCTTAAGCACATTGGAGATGATTTCAATCATAAAGGATGTACCTCAAGCTACTTTGTATCGTCACATCCAAATTTTAGTGGATGAAAATATCATAAAAATTGTGAAAGAGCGAAAAGTACGTTCTGTTACAGAAAAATTCTATGCAGTAAATGAAGGAGCAGCAAAACTTAGTAAGGAGGATTGGACACAACTAACAATCAAACAAAAATTAAATTACGTTTCCTACTATCAATTAGCTTTGCTATCCCAATATCAAAACTATTTACATTCACTTGATGAAGAAGAAAG
Source organism: Lysinibacillus sp. UBA6686 (assembly GCF_002455205.1). Classification (NCBI taxonomy): domain Bacteria; kingdom Bacillati; phylum Bacillota; class Bacilli; order Caryophanales; family Bacillaceae; genus Lysinibacillus; species Lysinibacillus sp. UBA6686. The sequence continues at coordinate 13,632 of NZ_DKJS01000026.1, forward strand.
ACTTGCAGATTTAGCAACGTTTTCATTTATTGATTTAACATTAACAACTGATCAATTCAAGAACTTTGAAAATGAATTAAACAATTTAATAAATAAATACTATAATATGACCGACTCAAGTAAAGAGACTGAGACAAAAACTATAGCTATAAATATTATTCCAAAACCTTAGGTATGATTTTTACGCAAAGAAATGGAGAAGATTTATGAAAAGAAGAAAGTCAGTAGAAAACACACGAAAATTTATCATGATTATAATTGGTGCCATCATCGCAGCATATGGACTAGAAGCGGTATTAATTCCGAACGATGTCATTGATGGTGGCGTGACTGGTATTAGTATTATGGGCGCACACCTCTTTGGTATTCCATTAGGCGTACTGCTCTTTGTATTAAACATTCCTTTTATTTGGATTGGCTACAAACAAGTAGGTAAAACTTTTGCATTGATGAGTAGTGCTGGGATTGCAGCTCTATCTATTTCAACAGTGCTTATGCATGATGTTAAAACCATTTTAGGTCCAAATGATCCGTTATTAATTGTTTTATCTGGTGGTATGCTACTAGGTGTTGGAATTGGGATTGTCTTACGTAACGGTGGTGCTTTAGATGGCTCTGAGGTTTTAGCCGTGCTACTATCACGTAAGATTCCGTTTTCAGTCGGGGATATTATATTATTTATTAATGCCTTTATTTTCTTAGGGGCAAGCTTTATTTTTGGCTTAGAGAGCGCATTATACTCTGCTTTAACATACTATATTGCCAAAAATGTTATTGATATCATTCAAGTTGGTTTAGAAAAATCCAAAGATGTTCGAGTAGTCAGTGCCAAATCAGAAGAGATTGGGGATGCGATTCAAGCTCGTTTAGGACGTGGTGTTACATATACGAAAGGTCGCGGCGGATTTTCCAATGAACCCACGGATATTTTAAACTGTGTTATTAACCGCATGGAAGAAAATAAACTTGTGTCGATTATCAAAGATATTGATGAGGGTGCCTTCGTAGTTATTTCTGATGTGTCAGAGGTCCGAGGCGGGAACTTTAAAAAGCGGGATATCCACTAAATCAAGACCCCCTTTCGCATTATTGCGAAAGAGGGTTTTTTATTGACTTAAAAAACTTCAATATCTTGCTATTACGTTAGAAAGGACTTATGTTTTTGTTCACATGCAGTTATACTTTGTTGTACAAAAGCATGAAGCATTTGGATTGTTTATATAGAAAAGGGTGAAAACACAATGAAGGATAAAAAAAGCATGGAAGTACCGCAGGATAGAACTAGCAATAAACACCATGTAGAAATAATGACAGACGAAAGATGGCAAGCAATTATTCATAATGACGCAACATACAATCAAAAATTTTTCTATGCTGTCGAAACGACAAAAATTTTTTGTAAGCCTTCATGTAAATCTCGTGTACCTAAAAAAGAAAATGTACGAATTTTTCGAACAGCAGAGCAAGCCCTCAATGAAAACTTTCGTCCTTGTAAACGCTGTAAGCCTACAAATGAAAACCTGCCTGATTGTGAATGGGTTGCTCATGTGACTGAATATATTGACAAAAATTTCGCCGAAAAGTTAAATCTTGAGTTATTAGGGATGATTGCTCATGGAAGCCCCTTTCATTTACATCGAACATTTAAAAAGATTAAAGGAATTACTCCTGCTGCATACATCCTACATGTCCGATTAGACGCTGCTAAAAACTACTTGATTGGAACAAATAAATCTATTGCAGATATTTCGATATGTGTAGGTATCCCTAATTCAACTTACTTTATTACCCTATTTAAAAATAAATTTGGTTACACACCAGTACAATATCGAAAACTCTATCAATCGTGCGAGAAAAAGGAGAAATGAAAAATGAACAGCATTTATTGGTCTTTACTTCAACATAAGGATTGGCATCTCTATATCGCAGCAACGTCCAAGCATCTTTTATACGTTGGATCACAAAATCAACCGTTTACAGCAGTAAGTGAATGGGTTAAGAAAAAATACCCTAAAGCTACGCTAGTTGAAAATTCAGCCCTACTCGCTTTTTATTGTGATGAAATCATTGAATATCTTGAAGGTAAACGGACAGCATTTACTTTTTCTATTGATTACAAGGGGACACCGTTTCAGCTTTTAGTATGGAGAGCATTACATGAAATTCCCTATGGACAAACAAAGACCTACTCAGATATTGCCCACTATATTAATAAGCCAGCAGCTGTTCGTGCCGTTGGTGCAGCTATTGGTGCAAATCCAATTTTACTAGCTGTTCCTTGCCATCGCATAGTAGGAAAAAATGGCACATTAACAGGCTATCGTGGAGGGCTTGAAATGAAGAAAAAGCTATTGGAGCTGGAGAAATTGAATGCCCAATTGTAAATGTTGATTTTACGTAAAGGAGAGTTAATCGAATGAAACAAAATGTAAGCTATAAAGACTCAAAGACCATTCTTAATAAAGGTACAGGTTTTCTTTCAGGCTATACACATTCCTTAAATCCATATACAGGCTGTTCCTTTGGCTGCTCTTATTGCTATGTACGCCAGATGCCCGTCTCGCTTTTTCACCATGAAAAATGGGGTGATTGGTTAGATATCAAGAAAAATGCTGCATCATTACTTGCTAAAGAGCTTCATAAAGCAAAAACAAAAGGAAAAGTCACAATTTTTATGTCATCTAGTACAGATCCCTATCAACCCATCGAGTATAGAGAAAAAATAACTAGATCATTATTAGAAGTCATGGTTGAAGATCCTCCTGATTTTTTACTTGTCCAAACGCGGAGCCCTCTTATTTGTAGAGATATTGATTTATTACAGCGGTTACACAATCACGTCAGGGTTAGTATGACAATTGAAACTGATTTAGAGACTATTCGAAAACAGTTTACCCCACAGGCACCACCAATCCAAGCAAGATTACAAGCAGTAGAAAAGCTAGTAGCTGCCGGCATACCCACTCAAGTAGCAATTGCCCCTGTATTACCGAGCAGCGAATGCTTTCCATACAAATTACAGCATATTGTCAATAGAATTTGTATAGATGATTATTTTATGGGTGATGGTAATGCCGGGAAAAGAACTGAAAAAATAGGCATAAAGGAAAAGTATAGTGAGCTAGGCTTGGAAGAATGGTACACACCGCAAGCCTATCAAAAAGTATATATGCGCTTTTTAGAGGTTTTTCCTAAAAATCAGATTTATATTAGTCAATCTGGATTTGAACCATAACAAAAATGCCATTGTAGAGGCTATCCCTACAATGGCTTTACTTAATTTACATAGACTATATTTTCCGCTTCATTTGTCGGATTAAATTTTTAGCCTCTTTGTCCACTCTGTTAGATTCTGTAATTTTTTGTAATGCTTTGTGATAAGTAAAATCATCCAATGAATTGTTTCTTAAATAGTTCATTGTTACAAGAGGATCTTTAACATAGCAAATTGAAATAGCCCATGCGACAGCCATTTTAACATAATACCCTTCATGCTTTATAGCATTGATTATGTTTAAAACGCTTTGTATATATTGATGATCGATAAAATAATTTAATAGCATGACTACTCCAAAACGTACCTCATATTCTTTATTGGAAGAAAAATAAGGCTGTAAAAATACCCATACTTGCTCTTGATTTTCCTTTGTAAATTTTAAGCCTGTACAAAAACTATCACATACTGACCAATTATCAATTTTCGGAACAAATGAAGCCACATGGGAAAGACGCTCCTCACTATTTGTCTTTACATAACCAATGATCATTCCTTGTAGCATCACTTCTTCAAAAAATTCATCACTCGCGGCTGTTAAATAGTTTTGCCAATCTTCCTTGGCAATGTTTTTAGCTATTTTTCGAAGCTCAGGTAACCGAACACCTAAAATATTTTGGCAATTTGGGATAAGTGAGGACGAAAACTTTTGATAATCCTGGTCAGCTAAATTTATAAGTTGTTCTCTTATTTGTTGATGCATCCATATTCTCCAATCATTTATTTTTTTATCATACTATAAAAGATGAGTATTTTATAAAAAGGTAAATGAAATAGCAAGATTTCAAAGTGTTTCCAGAGAACTAATTTTTTCATATTTTAATCCGCTAATAAGGCATAAGGCCCCAACTACGATAACGGCTGTAGCGCCAAACAATGCATATTGGTAGCTGTTCGTATAATTGGCTAATGCTCCTGCTAGTGAAGGACCGAGCATTTGTCCCAGGGCATACCCAGCAGTTAAATATCCTAATATTTGATGGCTATTTACCGGTGATATTTGTCTCGCTAATGTTGTTGCAACTGTGGTAATGCCCATAAAGGTTGCCCCAAAAATAAAGGCACTTATATAAAGTGTTATTGTATTTGTTGCAAAGGCTGGTAATACAATGCCAAGCCCTTGAAATAGCATGGAAATCAATAATATTCTAACATAACCATAGCGCTGTGCCAGTTTTGACCAAACAATGCACGAGGGAATTGCTGCAACTCCAACAACAAACCATACAAATGCAGCATCGCCATGAAAGCTTGTAGACTCTTCTGCAATGGATACGATAAATGTCCCTGTAACAATATAACCTAGCCCCTCTAAGCTATAGGCAATAATCAGCCATTTTATCCATATTGCAGGAGGTGCTTTCGGTGAAGCTTTGGCTGTACTCTCCTTTTGTTGTGCACTAGATGTAACAGGTTGTATAAAAATTATAATGAACATAAACAATATGATACAAAATAGTGCTAAGGCAATCCATGTACCATTCCAATTAAAAATAGCATGAATGGGAGATACAATAATCGCACTTAAGGCAATACCCATCCCTACACCACTATAAAAAAGCCCAGATAAATGTGCTTTGCCCATCCTTGCTAATTGATCAAGCACGAGGCTAGCAGCAACTACAAAGATAAACGCGCTCATTACGCCTGAAATAAAACGGAGTACATACCAGACCATAATGGTATCTGTAAAGCCCATGAAAGCTGTTGTCAAAATACTCATGACAAGTGCTATTTGTAAAAAAGGAATACGCTTATCTGCTAGTTGTAAACGACCAGCTACCAATGCCCCTACTAAGTAACCTAGATAATTACTAGTGGCTAAGAAACCTGCTGTCGCTCGACTAAAGGCAAAGGTTTCTTGCATATATGGCAATATCACCGTATAAGAGAATCGTCCAATCCCCATAGCAATCACTAATGCGAATATGCCTCCAATTAAATATTGAAATGTTTGCTTATTCATAATTCCTCTCCCCTCATCCTCACTATAACGAAAATAAAGGTATCACAAATAGAATGAATTTATTATAATAGATATCAAATAAATTGATGGCTGGTGGAATATATGAATATGAATGATCTCTCTATTTTTCGGACAGTCGTGCAAACTGGTAGCTTTTCGAAAGCTGCTGAAGCACTTAATTACACGCAATCCAATATCTCTATGAAAATACAAAATCTTGAGACCATGTATCAGACAATATTTTTTTATCGTGGACACCGAGGTATACGCTTAACACCCAAGGGAGAACAATTTTATGAGATGGTATTAAAAATGCTACATCTCTATGAGAAATCCTTTGAAATCCTACAAAACCCACATGAGCAAAGGGGTCTACTACGTATAGGTTCTATGGAAACAACTGCAGCACTTCACTTACCCGGACTTTTAACCTCCTTTCATAAAGCCCATGAACAGGTAGATATTACAATACTAACAAATCCAACGCAGCAAAATATAGAACGATTAGAAAACTATGAATTAGATGGAGCCTTTGTAACAGGGCCAATTTATAAGGAAAATATTCTTGCAAAGGAATTTGTATGCGAGGAGCTAGTAGTCGTTTCATCCAGCAAGTATAGGCAGATTGAAAGCTTACGAGATTTAGAGGAAAGTACCTTGATTACTTTTCGCAATGGTTGCTCCTATCGAGCCATTTTAGAGCACTGGTTGCACGAGGATGGAGTGCGTCCACAAAATCGTATGGAGTTTGGCACACTTGATGGAATTATTGGCTGTGTTGCTGCGGGGCTAGGTGTAACCATATTACCAAGGGCAATTGCTCAAAAATATATGAAAACACAATCATTATCCCTGCACATACTAACAACAAAGCAAGCTCAAGTGCCCACTTGGTTTATCTATCGCAATGACGAAGTCCAATCACCTGTTCTAAAAGATTTCCTTGAAGCAATCGATGCATATGACTACCCATCGATGTAAAATCTCATTTCAAAAAGGAGCTGTTCGACATAGGAACAGCTCTTTTAGATTGCTTTTAAACCATTTTCTATTAAGTACAAGTAGCCTTCTATCCAGCATGAATACTAGTCAAACATGCATATTTTCTCCTCAATGAAGCAACACCATCCTCAAAGCGAAGATTTCCTATTGTATTCGACAAAATTTAAGCTCTCGCATGAATATGATTTCTTTTTGCCTATCCAAATCGTTATCTTTTGACGATTTACCTCATTTCCATTACGCTTTTATTAATACGCCATATAAAGGAGTAGTACATGGATATATTAATCGCAAGTAATCGCCAGCTACCGATTCGTTACTATGTCGATAAAGCCATTTGGATTCGTCGAGGCGGCTGCTCGATACATCCTCAAATGACACTACCGTTTTTTGTGGAAATCGAAATTAAAAATAGCCTTAACTTACAAATTATCATTGACTATATTTTTGAGTTTCAGCGGCAGTATAAACAGACTGAGCTTCAAATTTTGATAAAAGATGCACATATCTTAACAAAAATAAATGAATTGCTACATTACAATTTACCACATCATCACACAATCACTATTCAGCAGCTATATAACAGGTAACGTGATGATAAAATGCAACATCTTATCCGAATATTTTGCATGTATGTTGCCACCATGCAGCTCGACAATACTTTTAGCAATGGCAAGGCCAAGTCCTGAGCCTTCTGCGACATTTGTTCTTGATTGATCTTTTTTATAAAATCGCTCAAATAAGTTCACCAGCTCTTCTGATGTAAATTCATCACTCTCATTCGCGATAGCAATTATTACATGCCCTTCTTTTTGCTCAAGAGAAACCAAAATTTGACCGTTACCTGAGCTATATTTAATGGCATTCATAAGTAAATTATCAAAAACTCTGACCATTTTTTCAGTATCAATGGAAGCAAAGATTCGTTCCTCCGAAAAATGTTTGGCGAATGAACGATTGTTTTCCTCAGCTTGTGGAATCAGCTCTTCTATTAATTGATCGAGAAGCTCATTGATGCAAACCACTTGTTTCCCCATAACGATATTTTCATTCGTTAGCTTCGTATATTCAAATAAATCATCAATCAAATTTTTTAACTGCTCGGATTTTGAAAATGCGATTTTTAAATATTCATCATATTGCTCCTTTGTCTCATATCTCCCCTCTCTTAACAATCGTAAGTAGCCCATTATCGAGGTTAGCGGTGTCCGTAAGTCGTGTGATACATTTGTAATTAATTCATTTTTTTGTTGTTCAATCTTTCGTTCCATTTCGATATTGGTCATGATTGCTTCAGCCATATGATTGACGTTCTCTGTTAATAATGCAATTTCATCGATGCCTTTTTTCTTTACTCGATAGCCAAGGTTTCCTTTTGCGATTTCCATGACCCCCTTTGCCAGTGCCTCAATCTGTTTCATTTTTCGCTTTGTTAAATAAAAGAAAGATAAAGTAAAAACAGCAATGGTAATAAAGTAAGAAATCGGGTCCCCTTCCGTTGTACTTGTATACAATACCCCTTGTGGAATACCACTAACAAATAAATATAAATTTTTATCCTCAATCGTTATTGGGTAAAAGGTAATATATTCTTGTCGTGATTGCTCAATTGTATGTGCATTGAGTGGCTGAACAATAGTAAATTCCATGACGCGCCCTATCTTATTATGTAAATTAATTTGTTCCTCCTCAGCTTGCTTTGTCTTATACAGCACCTTTCCGCTCTCATCTGTCACTAATACTTTTAATGCACTCTGCTTCATTTCAAGCATGAGATTTTCATCCTCAATCAATTGTCTTAAGGCTTCAATACTATTGTCGTTGATGGCTCTGTCTACTACGTGCTGTACCTGATAACGAATTTGCTGCATACCTGGGCTATAGTCAATAGTAGTTCTCTCATTCATATTTCCAAGCAGAGGAAGTGAAGCTCTTGCAACAATTAGCCCTAGAAAGGCACAGAAAATAAAAGTGGTTAATAACTGAATTCTAAGGCTTTGACGCACCTTTGTGATGGCTTTTATAATGAGCATTTTGATTTTTGAAAATAGGTAAAAAGCAAGCTTACTGATCTTTTTCAATTTTATAACCTACTCCCCATACAGTTTTAATATATTGAGGATTTCTGGGATTGGTCTCAATCCTTTCTCGTATTTTTCGGATATGCACCATTACTGTATTTTCAGATTGGATTGCCTCTTCCTTCCAAACCTTTTCATAAATTTGCTCAGCACTCATCACCATACCTTGATTTCTCGCAAGTAATTCAAGAATGGAAAACTCCCTTGGGGTAAGCTTTACTTTTTCATTATTGACAATCACCTCATGAGTAGCAGTATTTATGCGCATATCTCCAATCTCTATCTCATTTTCGTTCATTGTATCGTGTCGATTCATTTTTATGTATCTACGAAGCTGGGATTTAATGCGTGCCATAAGCTCTAAGGGGTTGAAGGGCTTTGTTACATAATCATCTGCCCCTAATGTTAACCCAACGATTTTATCCATATCCTGTGACTTCGCTGATAGCATAATAATGGGCATCTCTGCTATTTCTCTAACTTTCATACACATCTCAATTCCATCTATCTTAGGCATCATGATATCTAAAACTATGAGATGTACCTTATGCTTTCTTAACAGACTTAAACCTTGCTCTCCATCACCAGCCTCTAGTACATGATAGCCTTCATTTTTTAAGTAAATAGCGATTAGATTTCTAATTTCTTTCTCATCATCTACAATCAGTATTGTTTCTTTCGTCATCCAATCCCACCAATTTCAATCATTATAATTCCTAATTTTAACTATCTTTTAAATTTTCGTATATACCAATAATACAAACAACCTACAATACCAACAGATATACCAAAATAAATACCGTAACGTGTTGCTAGATCAGATATATACTCAATGTGCTTGCCAAAGAATAACCCAAGTGTAAAATACAGCAATGTCCAAATAAAACCTGTTGTGTAGGAATACATCGCATATTTTAGAAAGGGCATCTTATTCATGCCAACTAAGTAAGGAATAATATGTCTAACGATTGGTATAAAATAGCTGATAACTAAAGCAAAATGTCCGTATTTCTCTATTAGCTCCTTGGACTTGACTAAATACTTAGCCTTTTTCTTTTTCAGCAATTTATCTACTATTTTATGGCCAAATCCTTTTCCTAGGAAATACCCTAAAGACAATCCAGATACTACACCTAGATACGTTAGGATAAAGGCTTTCAAGACCGACATTTTTTCCATGGAACCTAAAAATCCACCACTCATTACAATCATCTCATCTGGAAGCGGCATCCCCACTATGCCTAGCCAGAGACTGAAAAACAATGCCCAATAACCGTATTGCTCAATAAAGGATAATAGCTCATTCAATCCCATCTAACTAACCCTCTTCGTTCCCTGTCTACAGTTTAGTACATAGGCTGGTGGAAGATTAATCCACACTTTTTCATGCGTAATAGTATCAAAAAATTGATGGATAAATGATTTCTTAACTAGTGAATATTGGAATGTAATAAATTCTCCTTCCTCTAAACACTCTTTCACATTTTGTAGTATTCGTGAAGCAACGACTGGATTTAAGGATGTAAAAGGCAAACCCGATACAATATAATCGATTGTTTCGATATTTAAGTTCTTCATATACAACCCTAAATTCTCAGCAGAGCCGTAGATTATGATAACATTTGGCTCATGCTCATATTGTTGACGTAGCTTATTATAAAAAACGGTATTATTTTCAATAAGTATTAGCTTAGTAGTATGCGCTTTTCTTTTCATTAATTCTTTCGTAAAGGAGCCTGTGCCAGGACCAAGCTCAACAATACATTGTGCCTTTTTAAAACAAATAGCTTCGACTATTTTTTTAGCTAATTTTTTAGAACTAGGTGAAACAGCACCGATATTTTTTGGATGTTTTATAAATTCAGTAAGAAACGTTATAAATTGCATTCATGTTCTCCCCAATCTGATGAAATGTGAATGTCTTAACTATAACGAGCATTTCTTAAAGATTTAAGAGGAGATTTCTTAAATTTTTCTTAAGAGTTTACATTATTTAGTTGTATTTATAATAAGTTAACTGTGATTTGTTTTCGCGCCATCTATGTATGTAATATTTTAAGTTAATTTTTATTTATTTGTTTTCACCGTACTCTCATGTGGATATGAAGCATTTTTTTCTGGGGTACTTAGGGTACAAAAAAATATACGGACAGGTATATATTGAATCTGAGACCTTTATTTTTATCTAAATAATAAAATCACTCATTTTTATTTGAGTGATTTCATGTTGTTGTAATACTATTATGTCAATGAAATCAANNTTAAAAAGTATAGCCCTTTTTCAAAACGAGGGATTAATTTCCGTTCCGACTAGCTTTGCTCTGCGCGAAAGCGAAGCGTCAGCGACAAAGTGAGTAGCCTGGAACAGAAATAACCTTCATTTTTACATTTGTTCACTTTTAAAATTCACTTATTGAAAACTTCTCTTTTATCCTTCAATACAGTTATTAATAAATACAGGGTAAATAAAAAAATATACAAAATTGTTATATCCAGAAAGTATGTATCTTGAATCTTAAGGTGAAAAGTATTCACAGAATTTAGTAAACCACCTATTACTAGGAATCCCCAAAAAGTCCTTTGTCGTTTTGATTTATTTCTTTCACTTAAATAACTTGCTGATAGCCATATAAAGAAAGGTAGATAGCATACAATTACAAAAGTTAAAATAATCCATCCACTAACCGTCATAGTGACACCTCCTCAAATCTTCATTACTTTATACGAATAGTCTTTTCAATAGTTCCATTTTATTATCCTAAAAAAATGAAATAACCATTCGGCTACTTCATCATTTGTTTCAATGTATTGTTTCTAACCCTAATTATTGTTGTACTGGATAGTTTCATATGCTTACCAATTGCCCTCATGCTATTCCCATTTAAAAGTCTGTTTAGTACTTCAATTTCTCTATCTCCATTTACTAACAGAATACGCTTTTGCACTTCAGCAACCTTTATTTCATACTTACAAATAGTCTCCGATGAATACTTTTGCTTTTGTTGCTTTTACATTCGCAGCAGCTGATGGAAATTCTCCTCTTATTTTCGGGGCTTTCATATAACTTTGATAAACAAGGAATCTTGTCATATTAGATTCACCCTATTTCGCGTTAACTTTCGTTTGAATCTCATGATTAATCTTCCATAGCTTCAATCACAAATTCTCTTAAACTTAAATAATCGTTTTTTAAATCTGATACTAATGCATCCATTTCATCATCACTTAAATCCTCTAAGGCATTTTCTGCTACAAAAGAGTACTATTCTACACTATTGTTTCGCAATTCAGTTACAAGCTCATCAATTTCTTTTTCACTCATTCCAACAACTCCTTCCTGAATAAATTCTTTTAGATTAATCATTAAAGGTGTACAAAATTGAAATAAGATACTATTTAAAGGATTTTGCATTATGAACCCAGAAGTAAGTATCTATATTAAAGGAGGAGAAAAAAATGGTTATAGCTTTACATCACGTTCAAATAACAATTCCAAAAGGTGAAGAAGAAAAAGGGAGACATTTTTACTGTCAAGTATTGGGACTAAAAGAAATTGAAAAGCCAGATTCGCTGAAAGGACGAGGTGGATTTTGGTTACAAGTCGGCAATAAAGAGGTCCATATAGGTACAGAGGATGGCTTTGATAGATTAACGACAAAGTCTCATATTGCCTATCAAGTTGAAAATATCGAACATTGGAAGAAGGTATTAGCCGAACAACATGTTGAAATTTTCGATTCAGTTCCTATTCCTCATTTTGAACGCTTTGAATTTAGAGACCCATTCGGTAATAGAGTGGAAATGATTCAAGAAATTTAAAATGATCTATTATTGTCCGAAATGTTAGTAAAGTCTCTAATGTTCTTAATCCTGTGAAAGAAACAAATAGAATTTATCTAGCTCAACAGTTGAACAGAATTTACCATCTATTCAACTGTTTTTCCTTCCTACACAATATAAACTGCACATTTTCTTTCATTTTGTTCAGTAAATCCTTTTTCTTCTTTATAAGACTCCAAAAGTTCAATTAATGCTGGAACGGCTTCTTCATTCAAAGAATACCTATCATTCATATAAAAGCTTCCTGTATTTGCACTCGCGTAATACCATATATCAATGATTTCTTTCGAGTTATCATCGTATATCACTTCAAGCTTATATAAAGGGCCTTCATCTGTATGAGGTTGTGATGATATAGTGGCATCTTGCATTGCATCTTCAAAAAGTTTTATTTCAGCAGCATTTTCAACTTCTTGTTTATCTAACTTAGCATTTGTACCTTGTCCAATCACAATTATTTTTTGAATTTCACCTGCAAAATCAAAAGTTTTCTTCTCTTCATTATTACAACCGACAAGAAACAACAAAACGAATATTATAAACATTTTTTCCATTAGATCCCAGACCTCTCACTATTTGTTTAATAGATTAGACTTAAAATCTATTAAAAAGTTACAAACTGCCGAAATTTTCATTTACTGTACATTTTCTTTCGAATGACCAATATCAATTTAATTAATTCTTAATTGCACCTAATCATCAGAATTTTTAGCAATTCTCGATTACTTCTAACTCCCATTCATTAATAGCTTGATTCATTAACTCGTTAGTAAATAGAAATTCTCCATTTTCTGCACAATAAAGAACGTCCATTTTTATTGTATACAGTATTTTTCACCTTTTAAGAAAACCCTATCTTCTGCTTTAAAATTTTCTTTCAGAATTACATGGTAAATTATTTTACAATCCATTTTCGTCATCTTTCCTTCTACACATTTTCCTCATATTGTGCAGTTGTAGCTTTGTAAGAAAGATTGTGCATCTATGATAAAGCCTTGAGATGATTTTATCTTAGATGTTTCTGTTAAAATAGATTTAAAGATTGTGAAGAAATCTACAGTAGTTTAGTTAAGCAAGACATATAAAAAAGATAGAAAATTAAAGGAGCGTGGTTCAAATTATAACTTCATTATCCGCAGTGCTTATAATTTTTTTATAATGGCTCTTGTTCTTACTTTTAAACGTCCTTGGTCACTTAATTTTGTGATATGGGGCATGTACTTAGCGATATTTTTTACGCCTATATTCACTCTTGCTGGTTCAATGATTTATGCAGACATAACAAAAGACGGATTTGCAGGAATAGGATTTTTGACTTTATTCGTGCCCCTTGAAATAATTGCAATCCTTATATTTATTGTTGGCTGTATAGTAAGTAAAAAAAAGAAGCAAAGTGAGAATTCATCTAATGTTCCGATATAAATTGAATTACTTAATTAAACGGTCGATTTAGTTGAATAAGGCTCACTTAATTGATCAAACTTCCTTTTAATCAATCTTTTTTAAAATGGAGTTTTTCCATTTATTTATCATCCTCGTTGAATATTTTCTTTCAACTAGGCACTTTTCTTTGAGTTATTTCTTCTTCAACCCACTGCCCCAACATGTAGTGCAAGTCGTTCAGTATCTTTATATATTTAATCTCGCTGGCTCACTAATAATCAAACCCATGCCATCACATTTTTCGCATTTTTTAAACCCTAACTTGAATAAAGATAATCATATTGTGAAGCATTTATCTCGCCTCTCCTACCCATTTTCCAACTAACCACTTTCCATAAGTTAGGTATTCTAGGTTATTTTTGAGGTAATTATAGTCAAGTTTTATTCTATATTTCCACATACTAAAACCTATCTTTTTCTTAAGAGTTAAAGGGGAAGCTTTCACATAATTGATGCTATTGATTTTTTCTACATAAAATAGGCATACAAATGCTTCCAGCAGAATAGAAACCTATATAGAGGTCATTTTTTTCGAAAATTAAAGTGGGGTGTAAAGGATGCTGAAACTACATGATACAAAAGAAATGGTACTCGGAATTGTACAACATGACCCATTATTTGTTGTCTTACAACAAGAACCGCATTTAGAAGAAACTCTTTATAATGATGCTTATTTAGCACATATTAAAGAATCAAGTTATTATTCTATTTCAGAAGTAGCTGGTTGGTTTGACATCACTGATGCGATGCTTCGGTACTATATTAAGCCATTTGAACAGTACATTTTTAATGATGCTACAATTAGCCCAAACACCAATATTCGTTTAAATCTTTCTGCCATTTTAAGACTTCGGATGATTTTATTATTAAAGGACAAGCACCGTGTCAAAGGTCTAAAGCATTTACTAGGGATGGATGATAATGGTCAACTTCCCAACCATCAAATAACTGCAACAACGATGACGAATGATGATTTAGCCAATAAAGTTGATGTTCTCGGTAATGTTCTACAGCAGATAATCCAAACAGGACTCTTTACCATGCAGCCAAATGAAGAGCAGGGGGCCTTACAGGTAGCCATTAATCAAGAATTTCTTACACAAAAAGTTCAATTACTATCCGCTGAGTCAAGTTCTTTTGAAGTCATACAAAAAGAAACAGCTGAGCTGAAACAAGAAAACGAAAATTTACAAAAACAAATTCAAGAGCTGCAGGAAGGAAACGTGAAGACCATCGTCCAAAAAATACGGGAGCGTCATATTGAGAATGAAATTGTTTCCAAATTGCGCACAGAGGCCATACAGCAATTCTCTCAGGAAAGAAAAGTAGGCTTTTTCGCAAAAATGTTTCGTTCCTCTCAAATTGAGCTAGAAAAAGAGCAATTTACATTGAGCTATATTTCAAAGAATTTAGAAGAACGCTTAGAAGCAACATTGAATAATTATTATGGAAAGTAGATTAGACGTTTGCAAAAAAGTTTTAACTCCTCAGGGTAATCCTACGAAGGTTTTGTCCACATGGAAATAATAATTTCTGCCTTCGTCCCCCACCCTGTGGAGTTCCACAAGTTTGTTCTTCATTTTTTAACAATCCTCTTTTGTTCTTCCCAATCTATATCTCTAGAAAAATTATCCACCAATTTTATTGACCAATCCGGTCAATGCGTATATAATCGGCTTAAAATACACAATAAGGAGAAAAAAATTGTTTCAAGCATTTCAAAATTTAGATGATGAAAAACGTTATAAAATTATAAATGCTGCACTACGAGAATTCTCAATTCATAACTACGAAACCGCTTCAACTAATAAAATAGTGAAGGATGCAAAAATATCAAAAGGAATTTTATTTCACTATTTTGGTAGTAAAAAAAATTTATATCTTTACTTATATGACTATGTAACAACAATTTTCACTGATGCTATTAATAACAGCTTAGATTTGGAAGAACCAGATATATTTAAACGCTATAAACAAATCATGATGATGAAATTGGCATTAATTCAGCAATACCATACACTTTTTGATTTCTTAAAAAAGACATATGCTGAAACAAGCTTAGAAGTAAGAAATGAGCTTGATCAATATAATAGTAAGCTCCAAGATTCTTCCTATACTCGTGTGTTCGCTGGAATTGACTATAATTTATTCCATGAAAATATAGATAGGACTAAGGCATTAGATACAATTAAATGGGTTACGGATGGAATCAGTGATCGATATGAAAAGCAATTAAAAAGCAACTTGGATAACACTGAAGCCTTTCATCAACTACTAGAGCAATGCATGGAAGAGGCAACTCATTATTTTGAATTTTTAAAACAATTATTATATCGAAACACAAAGGGGTGAATAGGATGACATTAATTGAGATTAATCAGTTAACTAAAAAGTTTGGGGATTTTTATAGCATTCAAAATGTGAACTTACAGATTGAAAAGGGTGAGGTATTTGGATTTTTAGGTCCAAATGGTGCAGGTAAATCTACAACAATTAGACATTTAATGGGATTTTTACAGCCAACTAAAGGCATTTGTACAATAAAAGGGTTAGATTGCCGAAAAGCTACAGCTGAAATACAAAAATTTGTAGGGTATTTACCAGGTGAAATAGCATTTATTGATAAAATGACAGGACAGCAATTTATTCAATTTATTGCCAAAATGCGAGGATTACATGATCTAACAAGAGCCCATGAGCTGATGCAATACTTTGAATTAAATGCTACAGGTCTAATAAAGAAAATGTCGAAGGGCATGAAGCAAAAAGTTGGTTTAGTCTGTGCTTTTATGCATAGCCCTGAAATAGTCATTTTAGATGAGCCGACAAGTGGATTAGACCCTCTTATGCAAACAAAATTTATTGAATTGATAATAGGAGAAAAGGAAAAAGGAACGACTATCTTCATGTCCTCTCATATGATTGAGGAAATTGAGAAGACCTGTGACAGAGTAGCCATTATTAATGCTGGTAAGATTGTTGCCATAGAAGCCATTGCTGATCTAAAAAAACGCAAATCAAAAAAATTCTTAATTGAATTTCAAAATGAGCAGGAGCTTTCCCGCTTCTTAGAGGAACCATTTACGACTGAGCAAATCAGTCCAACACAGGTGATCATCAAGGTTCAGGGGAATGTCCAAACATTACTTTCAACATTATCACACTATCAAATGATGGATCTCGATGTTATTTCACAATCACTCGAAGATATTTTTATGCATTACTACGATGTAGGGGGACAGGAATCATGAACTTTCCTTTGCTAAAACATGAGATACTAGCCACTGCTAAATTATTTTGTATTATACTCGCAGTATTAATGCTCTATATTATCAGTATTGTTTATATGTATAATCCAGAAATGAGCAACACCCTAAAACAGCTTACGGCTACTATGCCAGAAATGATGGCCGCATTTGGAATGGGTTCTATTGGTGATACGTTAATTGAATTTTTATCCACCTATCTCTATGGATTTTTATTATTAATTCTCCCCTTAGTGTTCATTATCATGTTAGCGAATAAACTTATAATGGGCTATATAGATAATGGTTCAATGGCCTATCTCATTGCAACGCCGAATAGACGCTTAAAAATTGTATTTACACAAGCATCTTTCTTAATTGTTAGCATCTTTATACTGCTCGCTGTGACAACTTTAGTTGCCATAATCTTTTCAGAATTTCTATTTCCTAGTGAATTAGACATCCCTGCTTTTCTTACATTAAATCTAGGTCTATTTTTCTTACACTTTGCCATCAGTGGCTACTGTTTTCTCGTTTCCTGTAGCTGTAAGGATTTAAAAACCTCCTATGCTTATAGTACGGGCTTACCAATTATTTTTTATTTAATAGAGGCGCTAAGCAATATGGGAGGTTCGTTAGAAAAACTTCAGTACTTTACAATCTATTCATTATTTGCTCCAGAAAAATTAATGGCTCAGGATAGCTCGACTATCTGGATGCTTGGAACATTATTTTTAATTGGGCTACTATGCTATACACTAGCTGTTCGCATTTTTGTGAATCGTGATTTGTACTTATAAAATACATGCCAATCTATAAAGCTTGGTTTGAGGTTTAAACCAAGCTTTCCTACATATATGCTACATGGTTGGTGGTAAATAAATATTTAGAAATGTTAGCACGGTTAAATTACCAATATCTACAATAAAATGTGAAAAAATAACCCACCTTAAGCTCTTTGTTTTAAAATATGTAATAGCCCAAACAATACCAGCTAGGCTTAGATAAATATATAAATGATAGGATTTACTGGCAATTGAAAATACACCCCACATAAACGGATGGCTTAACACAAAAAATAAAGTGGAATATACTATACTAAACCATTTTGACCAATCTTTTTTTAGTCCATCTAGTAATACTCCGCGCCAATAAAGTTCCTCAAACCAAGGATTAATGAAAGCAAATAGTAACCATAGTATTAGTAATAAAGCGGAATCAAATAATTTGTAGTTCATTAGTAGAATACTTAACGGAAACATCCCTACTAATAAAGAAATAGTAATCCATAATTTTGATGTATTTGACTTCCTCAGCCAGCTTTTAATTGACCTATCTCCTTTAAATAGGATAATACAGCTACCCATCGAACTCCAATAAACTACTGCCAAAGGAATCCAAGCCCACCCATCTATGTACTGACTAAAAAAAGTTGCGGTTAAAAATCCTATGCCAATAATTATGAATGGTGATAGTAAAAGTGATATATTCTTTTGGCTACTCATTATGATAACTACTTCCTTTTTCATTTATAAAAATTTTCAACAATAAATTGGCGTCAGGGATGGGGCAATCAGGCCATTGAATTTTATTAATAGCTAAGCCTTGTATAAAGGCGTAATAGGTAACAGCCAAAGTTACTGGATTTGCCGAAATAATTTCTCCCTTTTCTTGCCCTGCTGCAATAATTGGCAATGTACACATAACTGGTGATAACGATTGATCTCCTGTTAGTAGCTCTTTAACTTCAGCTGGAATAGCATCTGAGGTACTTGCCTGGATCATGATTAAAAAAAGTAATGTATGCTCTGAATTTACAAAACTATTTAATATCTGCTCGGTCATCCATCTTAATTTCTCCAGTGGTGTTCCCTTAATTGCATTTGCCTGTTGAATAATCTCAATGGAACTATTCGCCGCTTTTTTTACAAGCAATGAAAAAATCTCTTCTTTCGAATTAAAATAATGATAGACAAGACCATGACTTAATCCTGCCTCTTTAGCAATATCACTTATTTTTGTTGCGACCATACCCCTCCTTGCAAAAACGATCAAGGCAGCTTTTAATATTTGTTCTTTTCGCGCATCTCTTAATTCTTGATTAAGCTCTGATTTCCTTGGCATTTCTAAACACCCCTTTTTGATTGACTAGTCAGTCAATATTATTCTATTGTACATTTTCACATTTGTCAATTCAACAAAAAATAGGAAATTCTGTATTATAAATCATTTACGTTAACTTGTAATGCAGCTAAGTTCCCGAAAAAGCGTATTAAGCGAAAATGGATGATGGCCATTTCTTCAACATCCTCATTGCCACTATCGAGCCACTCCTGAATTACTCCTAATATCGCAGAACTTAAAAAAGCCTGTAAATATTGTCGAAATTCTGGATCTACCGTTTCCTCTTGAATAAGAGATAGGCTATTTAAAAGTTGATTACTAAAAACCTTTTTCATTTTATTTATAAAAATTGGACTCCCCTGTTCCCCTAAAAAAACGCGAAAAACCCTTGCATGCCTTTTAATGCATTGAAATATCTCAACAAATGGTTGATAAAGCTGTCCTTTTTTTACGGTGTGGAAGGCTTCTACAGGCTGAACATTTTTAACATAGCCCTCTAATTCATTTAATAGCTCCTGCTGTAAATCCTCCATTACTTCAAACTTATCCGTATAATGTAAATAAAAAGTGCCTCTATTGATGTTTGCCGCTAAAGCTAGATTTTTTACGGTTACTCGTTCAAAGCCTACTTCCTCTATTTGTTGGATTAAAGTCTTTTTGATTGCCTGCTTTGTTTCAAAATTCATCTTTTCATGTATAGACATCGTTAACCTCCTGCTGTTTGATTCTTTACTTCAATCCTTTATATGCTAGCGAAAAATTCCCCTAGTATCAATATAGTCTCATTTTATCTTTTGTACATTTCCCATAAAATCACTTAACACATTTTCTTTATCTGTTGATTGTAATTCCCTATACACTATTTTAAAATTTCATGTATCAACACTGTGTTCAGTAAAGGAGATGGAGATATGGGAAATAATGCGATATTATTAAATTCCATTGAAAAAAGATTTCATCAAAAACAAGTGATTGCACCCCTTTCCTTAGAAATTCCAAAGGGCCAGCTTATCGGATTACTTGGTCCGTCAGGCTGTGGGAAAACAACGTTAATCAAATTGATTATGGGCATGATAAAACCTGATAACGGTAGTATTCAAGTATTAAACTTTAATGTTCCGCATAAGCAGTTGCTGATGGATATCGGTTATATGGCTCAGTCTGATGCTCTTTATTTGGATTTAACAGGGAAAGAAAATCTTCATTTTTTTGCAAAGCTTTTTCGATTATCCAAAAAAGAACGTGCTGAACGAGTAGCCTATGCGGCGGATCTCGTTCGTTTAACAGATGATTTACATAGTAAGGTCATGAATTACTCTGGGGGTATGAAAAGAAGATTATCTCTTGCCATTGCCCTACTCCAAAATCCACAGCTTTTAATTCTTGATGAACCGACAGTTGGCATTGATCCTGTCTTAAAAAAGGAAATATGGCAAGAGCTTATTCGGTTAAAAGACGAGGAACAGAAAACAATTCTTGTCACAACACATGCCATGGACGAGGCAGAACGATGCGATCAATTAGCGATGCTAAGAAGTGGGCAGATTATTGCTTATGGTACTCCGCATGAATTGAAAGACCGTTATCAAGCACAAGATTTTGATGAGGTATTTGTAAAGGCTGGGGGTGACGTGCGATGAGGATTGGTGCGATCGTTACAAGAATTATGCAGCAGATGAAACGCGATAAACGGACACTTGCTTTATTATTTATTGCACCTTTAATTATTCTTTCCTTAATGTATTTTATTTTTAATAGTAATGAGCCTGAGATGACGCTGGTTGTATCGAATGGCCCAGCACCATTCATCGAAAAGCTTAAAACTGTAGATGTTAAAGTAGTGGAAAACAATGATTATTCCTCAGCTCTGTTAAAGAAAGAACAATATGATGGATGGTTAGCATTTAAGCAAAATAATATAAAGCTCACATTATTAAATGATGACCCTTCTAGTACTAAAGCTGTTATTATGAAGCTTTCACAAGCCTTACAGCCTGAACAAGCTTCTAGGATTAATCTAAAGACTGAGTATGTATATGGGGATGAAAATACTGCTATCTTTGATATTTTTAGTCCAATGCTTACTGGCTTCTTTGTTTTCTT
The DNA here is from genome assembly GCF_002455205.1 of Lysinibacillus sp. UBA6686. Classification (NCBI taxonomy): domain Bacteria; kingdom Bacillati; phylum Bacillota; class Bacilli; order Caryophanales; family Bacillaceae; genus Lysinibacillus; species Lysinibacillus sp. UBA6686. The sequence goes on from NZ_DKJS01000026.1 coordinate 34,710, forward strand.
TTTTGTCTTTTTAATTACAGGGATAGCGTTATTAAAGGAACGCACTTCTGGGACACTGGAACGTTTGCTAGCAACACCGATTAAACGTTCAGAAATTGTCGCAGGCTATATGATTGGCTATGGTTTTTTTGCCTTCCTTCAAACCATTATTATCGTTGTGTTTGGCATTTATATATTAGATATTGTTCATGTTGGCTCCATTTGGCTTGTTTTGCTAATCAATATTGTTGTAGCACTTGTTTCATTATCGTTAGGGGCGTTGCTATCAAGCTTTGCAACGTCTGAATTTCAAATGATGCAGTTTATTCCGCTTGTCATTGTTCCTCAAATATTTTTTTCAGGCATTTTTCCATTGGATAATATGGTTGAATGGCTGCAAAACATCGGGCGTATTATGCCACTTTACTACGCGGCTGATGCATTAAATGGTGTCATGTATAAGGGCTATGCTTTTCCTGACATTGCTATGGATTTAGTGATACTTGCTTGCTTCGCCCTTGTATTCATTATTCTAAATATTATTAGCCTAAAAAAATATCGATCCTTATAATGCATTTAGAAGAGTTCTACCATATCCCGGGTAGAGCTCTTTTTTATAGAATGACCAAAAATAGAAAATTACCCCACTATTTTCATAGTAAAAGAGCAGATATTCATCTATACTAGTTTTACAATTAGTGTCATCATACATAGGTGTTTCTAAATATCAATAAAAGTAAAGGGGTATAAAATGAAGATTATGATGGAAATACAGAAAATCTCTAAACAATACAAAGGCAAAAAGATTTTAGAGAATGCTTGCTTATCAATTTATGCCCACCAAATCATAGCTCTTGTAGGAAAGAACGGATCTGGAAAGAGCACTCTTTTAAAGATCATTGCTGGATTAATAGATGCAGACAGTGGTGCAGTTATTAAACACCAGCAATCTTTAAAGATTGGGTATGTGCCAGAGGTGACACCTTCACATATTTTATTTACGCCAGAAGAATATCTTTTTCATATGGGCCGTATTCGAGGAATGGAGCCAAAAAAATTACAGCAAAAAATTGATGATTTACTAGAAATGTTTCATTTACAGGAATCAAGGAATAGTCGAATCATTCATTTTTCAAAAGGTATGAAGCAAAAGGTAATGATTATGCAGGCAATGCTTGAACATACAGATTTACTAATTTTGGATGAGCCATTATCTGGTCTTGATCCAAAGGCACAGAGTGATCTAGAAGAAACCCTTTCTATTTTAAAAGACAACGGTTTGAGCATCGTCCTCACCTGCCATGAAACGAAATTGCTTCAGCATCTTGTTGACACCGTTTTTGTTATTCAGAATAATAAAATTATCCAGACAGATTCATTCTCTTCCAATCATACACAGCGCAATAGATTAATTTTTGAGATTGCCGATCCAGCACTATTGGAAAACCTTTTACCTTTCCTTGATATTCAACAGCAAAATCAGGTAAATTCTAACCATTTTGAGATTGTTACTATCATCAAATTAGAGGATACCAACCAAATTTTAGAGGACCTTCTACGCAAACATGCCTCCATTAAACAATTAATGCCAATCAACTATCAGGAGGAACATCTCTATCGCCAATTTTAACGAGGAGGAATAGATAATAGAATGCTCAGTTTATTACGCTATCAATTTATCAATTATTTAAGGACTTTTCAATATGTCCCACCTTTTTCAATTTTTGTGTTATGTCTTGTCGTCAATTATACCTTTGTTCCGAATCCTATATTAGATAGCTATTCATTCACAGCCATTATACTCTTTTTTCTAATGGGATGGTTTACGGTCACACTGTTTCACGCGGAGGACGAGGAGCAAAAAGTAATCACAACGCTACATGCTAAAAGTCGAACACAATACAATTTAGCCATTTTTAGTATTTGTGGACTGCTTGCATTAGGCTTCAGCTTGATATCAGTACTTTACCCTATTTTAATTGGTGCCTTTGGAGAAACACCAAGATCAATACATCTTTTACTAGGCTTCCTCTCTCACTTTAGTTTAGCTTTACTAGCCATTGCACTTTCAGCTATCTTTACAAGAGAGCTTATAAAAAATAAGCACAATACTTGGTGGGGTGTGCTAGGCATCTTACTTATCTCTATTGTAGGTGCTACCTTACACGACACAATTTCGCAAGTGAAAGGTCTTACTTGGCTGCTTCCACCTGTCCGTCTTTCGTTAGAAATGATGGATTCAGAAGATTCCATAAAAGCCATACCAAGCATTTTTTATTGGCAGTTTGCTTGGATCTTTATTTATGCGTGCCTAGTCATTCTGTTATTCTTCCTCCTAGCTAATCGAAAACCACTGAGGAGATAAATGTCTATGTTAAAAAAAGCAAAAGTCCTAATTATAGAGGATGAAGGTGATATTGCTACTATCATTAGGGACTATTTAAGTGTCAATCATTTTGAGCCTTATATTGTTCAAACTGGACAAGAGGCTATTCAAACTATAAAAAATTGCCCTCCTGATTTTATTATACTTGACCTATCTCTCCCTGATTATGATGGCATCGAATTATGTCGTCAAATTCGTGAAAATTGTAATGTTGCCCTATTAATTTTAAGTGCTCGTAGCAGTGATACTGATAAGGTTCTAGGTCTGGGATTCGGTGCAGATGATTATATGACGAAGCCCTTCTCGTTAAGTGAGCTAGTAGCAAGGATAAAAGCGCATTTACGGAAACAAGATCGATGGCTGCTAGATAATACAGAAAAGGTGGATCTGATTCAAATCGATCAGATGATTATCAATAAAAACGAGTATACCTTTTCCCTTAATCAAAAGCATATTCCTCTATCGGCAAAAGAATTTGAAATCCTTTATTTTCTAATGAAAAATAGTAATCAGGTGTTCTCCAAAGCGCAGCTGCTTGATGCTGTTTGGGGCTATGACACATACGGTGATGAAAATACAATAACCGTTTATATTAGACGTCTACGTGAAAAAATTGAAGTCAATCCATCTTGTCCAGTCTACCTTCAAACTGTTTGGGGTGTTGGTTATAAATTTAGTACTCAAAATCATTCGTAGGAGAACCTAATGTATTTAAAAATTTGGATGAAGAAATGGCTATGGTCTATACTAATTTGTGTTTTTCTATTATTTACTTGTTTCCTTCTATTACTGCTTACTACTGTTAAACAAAATAAGGCACCTTCAAATGAATACGTTATCAATCAAATTCGCCTACAGGTAAATAATGTTTTATTGTACATAGAAGACCATTTTACAAGTCTTGAACAAAATTTAAATTTACGCAATTCCCTTCAAGAAATGAGCAATAGCCAAGATATAGAAATCACAGTCGTTCAATTAGATGGGAGGATTATTTTTAATTCCATAGAAGAAGACCCTTCACAGTTTATCAGCTTAAAAGACGATTTACATTATGATTTATTTACATCACAACAACTCGCTGGAAAAATTAAAATTGCTTTTCCCATAATTAATGACAAGCAAGAACAAATTGGTAACGCTGTTTTCACCATTGATCAAAATATTCTCTTACCTGTAAAGCGCTCTAATCATTTTATGATAATCGTTATAAGTGGTTTCTTATGCTTGTTTATTATTGGGCTTGCCTTGTACATGATACGGAAGGCTAATAAGGAAATCTTACTGCCTTTACATAATTTGAAGAAAAGTACAGAGGAAATTGTAAAAGGTAATTATGAACAGGAAACGGTGTATCCGAGAATAGATGAAATTGGAGATTTGTATGCGGTATTTGATCAAATGCGCTTAGAAATAAAAAATCTTACGCTCCAACGAGATGAACAGGAGCAAAACCAAAAAAAGCTTATATCTAGTATTTCACATGAAGTAAGAACACCTCTAACAACAATAAAAGCTTATTTGGATGCTATTTCGGAGGGAATTTGTCCTGACATGGATTCGCTTATGTCATATATTCAAATCATGCAAACAAATACTGAAAAAATGTCTAGACTCATTGATGATTTATTTATTCACACGTTGAAGGAGCTTGGACATATCCCAGTTAACTTAACAGAGCGATATAGCAAAGATGTTTTTACGAATATTTTGCATCCCATTCATCATTACGTCCAAACGACTGGCATTCATTTTATCGAGCCTGAGTATATTCCTAATGTCCTTATTCGAGCAGACGAGCATCGACTAGAGCAGGTGCTTTCAAACCTTATTACGAATGCACTAAAGCATACCTCTAAAGGCGATTCCATAACCGTTTCCATCAATATTAAAAACCAATTACTATACATTAATGTCATAGATAATGGTAATGGAATGCTACCTGAGGATATGCCTTTTATTTTTGAACGCTACTTCAGAGGTATTCAAGCAACTGGTGAGACTGTTGTGAAAAATGAAGGAGCTGGACTCGGATTGTCTATTTGTAAGCATATTATGGACGCGCATAATGGTTCTATTTCATTTAAAAGCAAACAAAATAGAGGAACAACATTTACATTAACCCTGCCTATTATTTAAATTTCCAAGAGGGTAATTTCGAAAAATTAAGAATATAAATAATGAAAGTCAGAAAAAAATTGGAGAGTGAAGACATGATTCATGACATAAAGGAATATGTAAAATATTTAGATGGTATTCATAAACGAACGATGCAATATATGAAAGCAATACCTGATGAACTTTTAGAGTGGAAGCCCTCTGAAGATAAATTTTCTATAGGTGATTTATTGCGGCATATCGCATCAGCTCGTTTAATGTTTCTTGGAATATTTGAACATGGCTCGTGGACGTACACAGGACATGATACTAGTAATGGGGCTTCCTTAGAGGAAATTTCTAATTATTTAGAGTCATGTCAAACTAAATTAACAGAGGGGCTATTGAAAATTGGTAACGATGTGTTGTCCAAAAAGGTTTTAACACTTCATGGTCATGAGGTAAGTGCTTGGAGAATACTTATGTCGATTCCCGAACATGAAATCCATCATCGTGGACAAATCTCAGCATATTTACAAATGAACAACATTGAACCGCCTCAAATTTTTGGATTAAAAATTGAGCAAGTGAAAACATTATAATTTTATGAAAGAGCTTTGGACATCATCTTCTATCCAAAGCTTATTTTTGTCTTTATAATCATGCCTCTACATAATTCATGTTGTTGAAAAACTATAATGTCAATGAAATTAAAGTGACCTTTTAAATAAAGTATGACTTTTGCAAAAATAGGGGTTGATTTCCGTTCCGACTGGTCGCTTTGCTTTCGCTACAGATAAACAATGCGTCTGGAATCGGCTTTGTGCTTTCATAAAATACGATTTTCAAATCTTCTAGTTCTTGTAATAATTTATTAATAATTTAATAAGGACCTTATAATAAATCCCCCTTACACTAAAAGAAATAAAATCAAATGGAGGAGGTATTCTCTTGGAAAAAGAGGTACTTATTCGTGCTCACAATCTATGTAAGACATATTCCACAGGGAGTGAGCAATTTCACGCAATAAAAAATATTAATATCGAAATATACAAAGGAGATTTTACGGTCATTATGGGAAACTCCGGTTCGGGTAAATCGACACTGCTCTATCTTTTAAGTGGTCTTGATTCTATTACGACTGGTGAAGTTTATTTTCATGGAGAAAGGCTGGATACATTTACCGAACAGCAGATAGCTACATTTCGCTCTAAAAAGATAGGATATGTCTATCAAAGTAGTAATCTCGTCCCGGATATGACATTGCTAGAAAATATCACCCTCCCAGGATATATTGCAAAATACCCTAAAAAAGATGTGATAAAAAAAGCGGAGATGCTATTACATAAAATGGGACTTGAGGAGCAATGGAATCGTTTACCTTCGCAAACCTCTGGTGGACAGCAACAAAGAGCTGCTATTGCAAGAGCATTAGTCAATGACCCAGAGATTCTATTTGCAGATGAACCAACTGGTAGTTTAAATTACGATCATGGTGTAGCTATCTTAGATATTTTAACGGATTTAAACAAAAAAGGTCAGTCTGTCGTGATGATAACGCATGATATTAAAGCGGCTTGTCGTGCAAATCGTCTTATTATCATTCAGGATGGAAAAATTGGAGGTATTTTAGACTTCGATCAATACGATGATGCTAGCATACAAGAGCGTGAACATATTATCTTTTCTTATGTCACGGGAAAGGAGTAAAACATGCACGCAATACTTACTCTTTGCTTTGCGCATATTAAGAAAAGGAAAATCCAAAATGTACTATTAGCAATTATAATTATGCTATCCACCCTTTTATTAGCTACCTCTGTAACGATTTTGATGAATACAAACAATATTTTTGAAAAAACACATCATGATTCAAATGGGGCGCACCAAATTTTAACGATGGGCAAGGATATTCATAATCCAAAAACTGTCAACAATTGGTGGCAAGGGCAACAAGGGGTTTCTGCCTCGAATCTCATTCCTTATAGAAATTTATCTGGCTTCACAGCGAATGGTGTAGAAACGCCAAATCTCTACTTATTCATGATGAATACACCCAAAACGCCCTTTGTTGTTGATCGATTACTATTTTCGGAGGGAGAAAATCAGGACTATCCTACTGAAGGAACGATTTGGATTCCCACATCGATGGCTACTACATCGAATATTTCACTTGGAGATACTATTGAATTTAACACCGGCGAAAGAGCTTTTTCATTAAGCGTTTCTGGTATAGTTGTAGATTTGCCATATGGTGGACCCTTTACAGGGAATGCTCGTATTTGGATGAACGACGCTGACTATCATAAACAATTTGATACGATGATAGGGTCTGAACAATATATGATGGGTCTTCGCTTTGATGATTATCAGCAAAGTGCAAACTATTGGATAGAATTCGAAAAATTTTTAAAAGGCCCCTACCTTGAATCAAAAAAGACATACGAGAGTATCGCTGCGTTTTATTTAATTATTAATAAAATTATCGGCTTTATTATGATCGCCTTTGGTGTAGCAATGTTATTCATTTCATTGTTTATTGTTGGTTTTAGTATTTCAGATGCCATTTTAACGAACTATAAAACGATTGGTGTTATTAATTCTCTTGGACTCACTTCTCGGAAAATTAGTGCGACCTATGTTTTACAATTCGGTTTATTATCAGTGTTCTCAATTATTCTTGGTCTTATTGCCAGTACAATCCTTTCCAGAATGATCATAGAAAGCTCTTTATCTTATTTAAAGGCCGGAAAGCATTTAACGATTATTCAAGATTTTAGAATCACTATGCTACTTGCTGTCATAATCCTTGTCATTGTTATCCTTACTGCGTTCATTTACTCAAATAAAGCACGTCACGTTAAACCAGTACAGGCAATTAAGTACGGCATGTCAGAATATGCAAACAATAAATTGAATCGGCATTTAAACAACTCTAATCGTCTTTCTAATTTAGTTCATTTACCGATTCAACTTCAAATTAGCATTAAAAACATCACTAAAAATATGAAAAGTTCCATTCTTATTATTGTTCTTACAGCTATTACTTCTGCAATTTTAGTGTTTAGTGCAGTCATTTATAATAGCTTTATTTCCAACATCAAGCAAAACACACCAGCATTGGGCTACGATTCATCACATGTTGTCGTAGAGGTTTCAAATGATGCAACATTTTCAAAACAACAGTTTGAACAATTTTTACGCTCAGACGACCGTATTAAAAATCACGCTTGGCTCGATCAATTTACAGGGGTTCTCCCTAATGGAACAAATCAGCCGTTAAATATTAATGTTGATACTATTGAAGGTAGTTTTGAAGATGTTGGATACGGGACAATTTCTGGCCGTAATCCTGTAAATAAAAATGAAATAGCGATTGGCATTAATGTAGCGAAGGCTTTACACAAAAATCTAGGGGATACTGTGGAAGTCTATATCGAAGGCAAACAGCATCATTTGATTGTAACTGGTATTTATCAATCGATCGCCAATATGTCTAATACAGCGAGAATTACCGCTGATGTGATCAAAGTTTATAATGCTACCTATTCTGCTTCAGAACAAAGTATGATCAATTTGGTAGATGAGACATTATCAGCTCAAATCGTTGATGATTTAAACAATAAATTTAAAAGCTCTGTTTCAGTTGTCACACAACAAACATTATTAGATGCTGTCTATAAAGAAGTGATCGCTGTTTTAATCATCCCATTATCTATTATAGGAATCTTATTTATTGCTGTAACATTCATCATTATTTTTAGTGTTTCTAGAATAAACGTAAGAAAAGAAAGCGGAACTTATGGAATTTTTAAATCTATTGGTATGACCTCAAATACTATTCGATGGTCGATTACATCTGGAATTCTATTACTTTCATCACTAGGGGCTATGTTTGGAATTTTTATCGGTGTAAAAGTAATTCCCGTAGCTTTACAAAGTATTGTTTTAGAATATGGCTTACTAGAATTACCTCTTGTGATAAATTGGCCAATAACCATCGGATTATCCTTCTTAAGTGTTGTGGCAGCCTGTCTTGGTTGCTGGGTATCTACGAAAATCATCGCCAAAACCTCACCGCGAATTCTACTCGTTGACTAAAAAACTGCCCTTACTCTATAAAAGAGCGAGGGCAGTTTCATCCTTTCATATCTTACCTATTCTTTCAATTCAATAACGATCGGTTCAAGATTTATTTCTTTAAAGTCCTCTACTTCTACAGCTCTATTCCTCACAACAGTTTCTCCAAAAGCATTCTTTTCCTCTATTGGTTCATCATCATTTACAGAGGACTTCATGAGCCGGACATGTGGCATAATCTTCAGTGTGGCTGCCCTTTCGTCAACTTTTCCAAACGTCTTACCTGTACGAATATCATTTGGATAACCACGACCCCCATGATTCAAGCCATCATAGTTATTCCCCAAATCATCTGTCATTGTAAAGTCTAGGTCGATATTATCCCAATAATCTAAAATATGTTGATCTAATTGTTGCCTTACATATACAATGGTTGACATCGGTGTATGGGTGATTTGTCTAATTGTCACGTTGATACCATCAAGAGACGAAGATTTATTCACTATTTGCGTATACTTTGAGGTTGCCTCTACAGAGAAGGCAAAACGCCAGTGACCATTAATAATTGTATTTGATTTTTCCATCAATATTTTATCAATATTCCATACTAAGTATGCTGTATCCCCAACATTTGTTCCGAAATTCCCAACTGTTAACAAACCAACATAGTTGTAATCGTCTACTCTTTTTATTTCCGAGCCCCAAGCCATGCCATCTGCATCCTTTAAAGATGAAGAAGTATCGTGAATTCTTAGTTGGTCACCTAATTTCTTTGTACTCTTGAGAGAATAGGTTATAAAAATTGTTTCACCATCGTAAAGGGCATCATTAATGGTAATCTCCACACCCTTGCTCACCTCAGATAAATCTATAGCTGTTGAAAATTCTTTATAATTTTCATAAAGAGATGCTCTATCCCCATCTATAAATTTAAAGATATCTCTCACAATAGGAATGCTTCCTGCTTGAGCTGGAAAAGTATATCCTAATATCGTCCCAGATAGTCCTATAAAGAGAAACGCTACAGCAATTTGCCGCCATCGTTTTACTCTTTTTTTCTTTTTCTTTAGGCTTTGCTTCAATCGTTTTTTTACCAGCGCTTTTTCAAAATCACTAACATCAAGTTCGATAAATTCCTTCTTATCTAACTGCACGTCATTGAAAAATTTATAAATTCCCTTCATGTCGGATTACCCCCAAGCTTTAATTCAATTGCTTGCTGCTGTAATTTCTTCTTGCCTCGATATATGCGATTATCAACAGCTGCACCTGTCAAACCAACTTGCATTGCAATATCCTTTGTGTTCATACCAATGAAAAATTTCATGATAAATATTTTTCGATCTATAGCATCGAGTGTGTTAATTAATTTTACTAATTCTTCTTGATTTTCAAGCTGAATGATCACTTCCTCAACTGAAGGGTCGATTAGTAAGTCTGGGTGCTCAGAGGATACTTCTCTATTCTTTACTGCTCTTCGGTAATAATCGAATGCTTTAAACTTAGCGATGACACATAGCCATTTTCGAAAATCATCAGTACCTCCTTTAAACTGTTCAATATTGTCCCAAATACTTAAAAAGACATCATTGATACATTCATCAACTATGTAATCCTGTTGCAATGGTGCAAGCACCTTATAAATAACACCTTTCACAAGCGATAAGTACTGATCCACGACATATTCTAGGGCATCCTCTTTCTGTCGTTTTAATCGCTTGATGAAATTTTTCTCATTCGATTTCATGGCACCAATTCCTCTCAACTTCTTGTATAGGCCTCTTCATCCTATACAACGAACATATCAAGCATTTTCTCTCAAAAAAAAAGAATTCCTTTATACGCAAGGAATTCACTTTATTATTCTGTAAAAAATTCTTCTTCTGAAAAAACCACTATATGATTTCTTCTTAATAATGCGGTTGTAACACCTACACCAATTCTCTTTGTAGCATTGAAATGACCATTATAAATCATGGCACTGCCACAGGATGGACTATACTCTTTTAAGATAACCTTCGTCACACCAAGTTCAAGCGCTTTATGTAAAGTTGCATAGGCACCCTTTAGATACAGCTCCGTTACATCACGGCCCGATTTTTCCACTACAATCGCTTTTCCATCAAGAACGTCTTCCCCATCTCCGCCAACTATTTCAGCGGGCTCACGAGGAGTAGTAAAGCCACCCATCAATTCAGGGCACACAGTTATAGCCTTATTTTCTAATACAAGCTGTTGTATTCTTTCATCTAAACAATCTGTCCCATTATAGCGTACCTTTAATCCTGCTAAGCAAGCACTTATTACTGTCACAACGTTTCCTCATTTCCACAGTATCAACACAGCATCTTTTAAATGTCACGTTAAATTTTTGAATCTTTGTTACAATATTTTTATCCCTATACGGACTGGTAAGACACATTTATTATAACTTCCAATTGACACAACTGCTATAGTAGACTTAAGACCTCTATGGCACATTTTGATTTAAAGGAGGAAAGAACTTGGTTGAATATACAATTTGTTTTCTTAAGCAGGGAGACAAAATATTATTACTGAATAGAGATAAGCCACAATGGATGGGCGCTTGGAATGGTGTCGGTGGAAAAATTGAGCAAGGTGAAACGCCAATGGTCAGTGCATTACGTGAAATTAAGGAAGAAACCGGCATTGCCTTGCAAGACATTACATACAAAGGAAAAATAACATGGACTGATGGAAATATTAACTTTGGTTGCATGTATGCATTCATTGCAGAACTACCAGAATCCTACCCATATGTGACACCTATTAAGGTCGCAGAAGGTATTCTTGATTGGAAAGACCTATCTTGGATTTTGCACCCTCAAAATGTAGGAATAGCAGATTTAAAATATTATTTACCGAAGATGCTTGATGAATCAATCAACTACGAATATATTTTTACCTATAAAGATAGTACATTCATTGATATGACCAGTACCCCGTTAATTCAAGCATTTACTGTCTAAATACGAAAAGATCTCGTAAACGTGATAGTAGCGTTTACGAGACTTGGATAATTATTTTCTTGGCTGCGCAAATCCCATTCTGCACATAGACCAATTTAATGTTGTTTTTTGAATATCATCATAAATATCCCAAAGGCTATCGACTACCCGTACTTCTACATGACGCTTAAATAATTCCTCAAATAAATTTTCCATTTCTTTGAAAGTAAATATAGCGTGTTTTGTAAAAAAGGTGAATCATTTGCTATTTAGAATAAACGATTTCTGTAGACCTTCTAATAATGAAATTCCTATATTTTCATCATCATTTCTACCTAATCTATAATTCGCCAACACTACGGAGGCAACTTTCTTCTCTTTATCAATCGCTAAAAATGAGCTAAAGCAACCTGTTCCACCACCATGCACAATAACATTATTGTTTTTCTTCAAAAGGGACCATCCAAGACCCATATCGTACTTCTTTGATCCACTTCCATGTTTTTTATGACAAAGAGACAAATAAGGTCGATTTTCATCCATATTTATTTTGGCATATTTAAGTAAATCATCAGCAGTTGAACTTATTGCACCCGCAGGTGATATAAGGTTTTCTTTGTTCCATTTCCAGTTTCCGCAATCATTATTTTTTCTACCATAACCATGTAAATTATTTTTTGATGTGCCTAGATAAGTATCAAGTAGCCCAAGTTCATTGTGAAGAAAATCATTCATTGTTTCCCAATATCCTTCGCCTGATACAATCCCCAGCCCATATCCAATAAGTGATATTCCAAAATTTGAATATTTCCATGAATAATCCATTTCTTTTAATTTATTATTCTCAATTAGCATTTTCATTTTGTTAAAATCCATATTTAACGGATTATTCTTATTCAAATCACCACCACCAAAAATCAAGCCTAAAATTAGGTTAAAATATTGCTGTTTATTTAATGGCAGTCTTGCTGAATAGCCAGAAGAGTGAGTAGCAAGGCGGAGCAGTGTAGGATAATAATCTTCTCCCTTAACACCTTCAATATACTTTTCTATTGAATCATTTATTGACATCTTTTTTTCAAATACATATTTTGATAGCAAAGATGTAGTAAAAGTCTTTGTTATAGAACCAATTTCATATTGATATTTTTCTGGTGAATGAAGTTCTCCGTTTTCATTAAAAATTTTAATTACAGAATGATTGTCTCTTAAATAGCCAACAGTTAATTTTAAATGTTCTTTTCCTCTGCTGGTCCTTTTAATTAATCGTAATGTTTCATTACTGATTTCAAACATTATTGACCTCCCTTTTCAAAAATTGATATATTTTTCAAAGATAAATCAGTTTCTACGATTATTTTTCACATTTTATTTCCCTTATTAATTGCTTGAATTCTTCGTTTCTCAAACTCCTTCAAGACTCTCACTTGTAATTCCATGTTATCTTCATCCATTTGTAAATTACCATCTTCTTCGAATCCATCGTGTTCTTCACCGTCAAAACTATAAAGTTTCTTTAAAAGATCCCACATTGTTTCTAATTCATCAGTTGATAACTTTTTAAAAAGATCTTCCAAAAAAAAGATTCCTTTTTCTGCAACGGCAAGCAAAACTTCTTTTCCTGTTTTTGTTATTATTACGTTAATCGCACGTTTATCTTTCCTACTAGGAACAACGTTAACATATCCCTTGTTTTCCATAATGGTGATTAATTGTTTTACGCTCTGTTTTGTGGTACCTAATTTTCTAGCTATATTATTCAAAGTTGTTTCATCTTCTGGTAAATGTGCAATTGCCACCATTGCCATATACTGTCTAGAAGTTAAAAGTTCAAGGAACTTGTCACCTTTTATCTGAATCTTATTTGCTAAAGAAAATAAGGTACCGTAAGCTTGCTGCATTAAAAATAGTTCTCTGTAAATATCCATAGTCGACCTCCATTTAGACAGTACATTGTCTAAAATAAGTGTAGCATATTTTAAATTTTGGTCAATATACTGTCTAATTAAAATTAAATAATTTTCTTATTCTTTGCTACACACTAACCTGATCTGATAGTTGAACAGGAAAAATCCTGCATACCAACACAGGATTTTAATTAGAATTATTATGAATGAACAAACCTTGTTTAAATAAACGTACTTAATTTTAAAGGATCAATATTATTATAAAACCACTGCTGGCTCTGTCATTATAATTCTTCACATGCGATTTCCTTATTATTTCCATATGAAATCGTAACTTGACGCTCCTTATGCTAATGTCAAAATTCAAGCCTGAAATCCACTTGGAATTTCAGGCTTTTTTTAGGAATTCGATTGTGTTTTAATGGTCAATACATTTTCTAATGTAGCCTGCTGCTTCATTGTTAACCATCGTCCACATAGCATGACGAGCAAGGCAAGAAATACTATACCACCAGCAAATACAAGTGCTGCCTTATAGCTACTATAAACTTCCACTAGCTGTCCTGCGATAATTGGTCCAATAATTTGTCCAAATGCATAAAACGTTGTTAATAAAGATACAACGGGGCCACTTTGAGTGGGGAAAAGCTGACGTGCATAGGAAGTTGTCAGCGTCACAATCCCTACAAATGTTAAGCCAAATAAAAATGAAGACAATAAAACGCTCCATACAGTTTGTGAAAATACTGGTAGCAGGATGCCTAACACTTGTAATATGTATGCCACAAACAGGATTTTTATTGCAGAAAATTTTTCTAACAACACAGTCCAAACTGGTGCTGAGGGTATGGCTGCTACCCCAACGATAACCCAGCTATAGGAAGAATACGCTTGGAGTGAAGGAATATTATGAATAATATCGACTAAAAATGTCCCTGTGATGATATAGCCTAAGCCCTCTAGGCCATATGACACGATTAACCACGGCATAAAGCCCTTTGTCATTTTTGTATCGGAGGATTTTTCAGCCTTCTTACTATCTTGTACATCTAATCCTCTCCAAAGAATATACGTAATGCCTAAAAACAACGCTGATAAAATTCCTAAGCCTATCCATGTACCTTGCCATGCAAAATATCCCTCAAGAACTGGTACGAATAAGCCGGAGATTGCAATTCCTAAGCCTATCCCACTGAATAAATAGCCTGACCACCGTGAAAGTGAGCGCTTTGCTAAGTAATCCATAATAATGCTCGATGTTAAAACAAAAATAAGACCGCCTGTAATGCCTGCAATCAAACGAAGCACAAGCCAAACACTATATATTCCGATAATGCCCATTAGAACAACGGAAAGGACATTTAAGACAACATTTAACAATAAAAAGTTCTTCCTATTACGATGGATAAATCCCGCCCATAATGCACCAATGAAATAGCCAATATAATTACTTGATGCTAAAAATCCTGCTACTTCAAAAGAAAATCCGACATCATGCCGCATAAATGGCAAAATTGGTGTAAAGGCAAATCGGCTAATGCCCATTGCCACTACGAGCAATAGGACCCCTCCAAATAAAATTCCGATGTGCTGTCGGTTCATCTCGTCCCCTCCCCTAAAACTTTATAGTAATTAAAAGGATACAGAGTGCAAATTAATAAATCTAATATATAATTTATATAAAAGGATAAATAATTTTTATATAAGGAGAAATTTCATGAATTTACATGCTCTTAGACTCTTCACAAAAGTAGCCGAGCTTAAAAGTGTATCGAAGGCAGCACAAGCATTAATGATTAGTCAGCCTGCTGTTACTATACAAATTCGGAATTTAGAAAAAGATTTAGAATTAACCTTGTTGGAATCTAAGGGAAGAGGAATCACGTTAACACAAAATGGGGAATTTTTATTTAAACAGGCACAGCGACTATTTGATTTAGAATTGGATATTGAAAATAAGTTAGAGCAATTAAAAAATACTGGGAATGAAGAATTACAAATTGCTTCTACCCATGTGCCATCCCATTTTTTATTACCAAAATGGTTAGCTAACTATAAGCAAGCCTTCCCGAATTCTTATATCCATATAAAAACCGCGAACTCCCAGCAGGTTATTGTAGAATTGCTTCACTATAAAGCGGATTTAGCCTTTATCGTAAAAGAGGATGGTCATCATCCAGATATTAATTATCAATTTCTGATCAATTTGGATTATTGGTTTATCGTGCCTTATGGACACCCAATGGCAGATCAAACTGTGACATTAGCAGAATTAATGCAGCAGCCCTTTGTTTCTAGAGAGGATGGTAGTTCAACAAAGGAATTTTTAAATGCACTATGTAAGGTTCATAAAATTCCGCCACCAAGAGTAGGTCTGCAACTCGATGGCATTAATGAATCGATCCATGCCATTGCAGCTGGCTACGGTACAATGCTAGCACCGTCCATAGCTGCTTCAAGCTTTATTCAAAGGCAACAAGTAGCCAGAGTCTTTATAAAAGATATTGATATTCAAAGACCCATCTATCTTTGTACACGAAAAAACGAACAAAATATCTCTGCGGCCTTTCATTCGTTTATGGATATTATTAATGACTCTATTAATCGTATTTGAGATTTTATTCTCAAATACGATTCATTTATTAAGATGAAGCTGTTTCTGAAACAAAAATACAATAAATCGGATAATTAATACATAGATAAATGCTTCTATAAAACTTATTGCTAAGACAAGGACGTAACGACCAAAATCTTCAAGCTCTTTAAAATAATATTTTTGTATTTGCCAGTCAAAAAATAATGCCTGATAACTTATTCCTAAAAAAATCGGAATGAACAAAAGCCAATAAAATAGTGATAATTTAAAATTATGCCCTTTCACCAACATAAAAATCCTCCTCCTTGACATTCATTAAGCCTTGTTTTCCTATTTAACTAAAAGCAAATCTTACATCATTGATTGTATACCATTGAATTAGGACTAGTTCTCTAATTTTACCCAAATGCCTGTAAAAGCTGTAAAAAAATAGCTGTAGTCATTCAAGTAACAATATTTAATATTCGTTTTTTTATAGACTAAACAGTTTAAATAACCTATAATAGTCCAAGTAATTATCAATAAACGAACATTAAGGTGGTTTTCATGTCAAATTATACGCAAATTTTCAAAGGGACAGCTTTTTCAAGTAAGTCTTCTAGTGAAGTACAAATTTTAAAAGATTATCTATTCTTTATAAACGCAGAAGGTATGATTGAAAAAACTGTCGCTCCCGATCATGTGGACTATCAAAATCTCCTTACTACATATCAAGGCAAAGAAAATTTCCATTCCTTAGGGAAAGGTCAATACTTCTTACCTGGCTTTGTCGATTTGCATGTACATGCCCCACAATGGGCTCAGGCTGGTACTGCATTAGATATTCCTCTTTATGATTGGCTAAACACATACACCTTTCCTATCGAATCCAAATTTTCTGATTTAACATTTGCACAAGAGGTCTATGAAGATTTAGTTAGCACGTTACTTGCAAATGGTACAACTACCTCTCTCTATTTTGCTACTGTTCATAAGGAAGCAAGCTTACTATTAGCAAAAATCTGTGCGAAAAAAGGACAACGAGGCTTAGTTGGTAAAGTTGTTATGGACAATCCTGAGCAAAATCCAGACTACTACCGTGATTTAGATACCCAAACAGCATTAAAGGATACAGAAGAGTTTATTTTAGCTGTGAAAGATCTAGCAAAAACGACAAAACAGGGTGTTTATCCAGTCGTTACACCACGTTTTATTCCAAGTTGTACGGACGATGCCTTAAAGGGCTTGGGTGAATTAGCTGCTAAATATGATACGCATATTCAATCACACTGTAGTGAAAGCGACTGGGAGCATGGCTATGTGAAGGAAAGATTTAAGAAAAATGACGCCTTTGCCTTACATGATTTTGGTTTATTAGGCGATAAATCTGTGATGGCACATTGTAATTTTTTAAGCAATGATGACGCACAGCTATTTGCTGAAACTGGCACTGCAATTGGTCATTGTCCTATCTCCAATGCTTATTTTGCAAATAGTGTTATTCCTATTGCACGCTTCCACTCAATGGGCGTGGATATAGGGGTAGGCTCAGATCTTTCAGGCGGTTTTTCTCCAAGTTTGTTTGATAATGCAAGACAGGCTGTTATGTCATCTAGAATGCTAGAAGACGGCGTTGATACTTCACTTCCTGCCGAAAAACGAGGCGTAGCAAATTCACGTATTACGATAAATGAAGCATTTTATTTAGCAACGGCTGGTGGTGGCGAAAGCTTAAGCTTACCAGTTGGTCGACTACAGGAGAACTATGCATGGGATGTACAAATCATTGATACAAAAATATCTTCTGCCAAACTCCCTATTTTTAGAAATAACGAAGATTTACAGGATATCTTCCAAAAAATCATGTATCTTGTACGTCCCGAAAATATCCGTGAGGTGTGGGTACAAGGAAATAAAGTTCATACAAGACCATAATTTCTGACTCTGTCATTTAACCGTATAAATTAACATATAGAGGTGTACATCTTAGTGGAAACGCAACATAATCAATTAAACGAAAATAGAAAAACACAATTAACTGTTTTACCTGATGAAAAATTGTCATACGGTCAGTCAGCCTTACTAGGTTTACAGCATGTCATGGCTATGGATGTCTATGTAGTTCCCTTTCTAATTGCGATGTTAATTGGGTTACAGTCAGGACAAGCAAGTGCATTGATCCAATCAACCTTTATCGCAGCAGGAATTGCTACGATTATCCAAACTCATTTTTGTATGAAGCTACCTATTGCGCAAGGTCCATCCTATGTTCCCCTTGGAGCCATCGTTGGGATTTATGCAGCAAGTGGCAGCGGACAACTTGGCTGGAATACTGTGCTAGGGGCTAGCTTAATCGGTGCACTTTTGGTTATTATTTTAGGCTATACTGGGATTTTCAATAAAATCGTCAAAACCTTTATCCCTCCAATTGTTGGAGGAACGATTATCTTTGTTGTTGGTCTTTCTTTAATGCCTGTTGGCTTAAGTGATAATATCTTTAATGGTGCAGGTGCGTCGATTAACCAAAACATCAATTTAGCGCTTATCTCAGCTGCTGTCTTAATCATTTGTGTAATGTTAGGCTCAATTTTCAATAAAAAAGGGCGAATCTTTCGTATCGCCTCAGTTATCATTGCTTTAATTGTGGGTTGTATTGCAGCCAATGTAATGGGTGTCTTAGATTTATCAGCCGTATCACAAGCTAAATGGTTTAGTTTGCCACAAATTCCATTTGCAGATTTCGGCTTCACCTTTAATTTTTCAGCCATTATAACAATGGTGATTATTTATATCGTCTTACTGGCAGAGACAACAGGTACTTGGTTTGCCGTGAGTAATGTTATCGATAAACCATTGACAGATAAACAAATTAATCGAGGAGTTATTGGGGAAGGAATTGGATGTTTCGTGGCTTCATTGCTTGGTTCAACTCCTGTTACTGGATACTCAACAAATGCAGGTGTTATTTCCATCACAGGTATAGCAAGTCGTCGAGTATTTATTGCTGCTGGTGCTTGGTTTATCTTATTTGGTTTTTCTGGTAAATTAGCTGCTCTAATTTCTGCAATTCCTTCAGCAGTAATTGGCGGTATCTTTGTAATCGTCTGTGGTATTATCGCAATTAGTGGTTTACAGGTAATGAAAAATGAAAGTATTGGTGAAAAGGAAATGTATGTAATTGCTATTCCTGTCATTTTAACATTAGCATTAACGTTACTACCTGACGATTTCCTTTATTCTTTACCAACAACTGTACAATATCTACTTGGTTCCCCGATTGCAACAGCAGCTATCGTAGCCATTCTATTAAATAAATTATTACCTACAGTGAAATAATAAACGAAGCACAATTCTTCTTGAAGAGTTGTGCTTTTTTTCTATAAAATTTTCAAAAATTTCTGTCTTCCTATCTATTATTTTGTTATACTAGAGCAAAAAAGTAGGGATTATATGATATATGATGTGATAATCATTGGGGCTGGCTCGATGGGTATGGCAACGGGCTATTATTTAGCAAAGGCAGGAAAAAATGTTCTGATGATTGATGCCCTTAATCCTCCACATGAAGAAGGCAGCCATCATGGAGAAACAAGAATTATTCGCTTTGCCTATGGTGAGGGGGCTAGTTATGTACCTTTTGTCAAAAGAGCAGGTGAATTATGGAGGGAATTAGAAGCTTTATCAAATGAATCCCTATTTCTACAAACAGGGGTTGTGAATGTCGGAGAGCCAAGTCATTCTTTTATTAAAAATGTAAAAGCTAGTGCCGAGCTTTATGACTTAGCACTAGAACAATATTCTGCTGATAAAGCTATGAAAAAATGGCCGGGATTATTTGTCCCCGAAAACTTTGTTGCATGCTATGAGCCAACTGCTGGTGTTCTTCGTGTAGAGGCCTGCATTCATGCCTATAAAAAATTAGCAATGGAGGCAGGAGCAGCATTACATACGAATGAAAAAGTACAGTCTATTCAAGCGGGAAGCATTGTAAAGGTACAAACCGAAAATAATATTTACGAGTCGAAGCAGTTGATTGTCACTGCTGGTGCTTGGATCACAGAGCTATTACAAACAATGGGCATTCCTATCCCTGTTACACCTACTAGAAAAACCTTTGCTTGGTTTGAAGCAGATGAACAGCTCTATGGTGAAAATGTATTTCCAGCCTATTGTTTTGAATTGGAAGATTCCACATACTATGGATTTCCAAGCATTGATGGTGTTGGACTAAAGCTTGGTCGCCATGATGGTGGCGAGGCAATCAATCCAAATGATCCACTTCGTCCGTTTGACGAACAGGATTCCATTGACTTACTTAACTTTATTCAGCAATTTATGCCACAGCACGGGGCGTTAAATTATGGAAAAACGTGCAAGTATTCAATGACACCAGATGAAGACTTTATTATCGACTTTTTACCTGAGCATCAAAACATTATCGTAGCAGCAGGCTTTTCTGGGCATGGCTTTAAATTCAGCAGTGCAGTTGGTGAAGTACTCACAGAGTTAATACTAAATGGACAAAGCAAGCAGGATTTATCCCTTTTTAAAATAGATCGTTTTAATAAATAAACTTATTTATTAAATGCACTAGAGAGTAGCCTAAACTACTCTCTATAGTTGTTTACCAAAAGGCTAAAGAGCGTTTCTTCATTGACTCTCTGTATTGCTCTGTTGAAATTGGTAATGCTTTATTTGTTTGATAATCCATCACAACGCCATATCTTCGGATAACATCCATTTGATTAATTTCTCCATTATTATACATCTGCTCCACTAGAAGAGGATTTGTCTCTAGCCATCTATGACGATTTTGGCGAATATAGTCGCGTTCTTTTAATGTGGCAGCTATATCTACTTCAAACACATCGATATCACGATCAATTTCATGGATCACAACACCGTAATCAAGCTTCGCACGCTCAATTGAAACATATTCATCAATAACATCCTCTAATACAGCATTTATATCTCGTGCTAACGGGTCCCCTAAGCCTCCTCCACCAGCCGAAGGACGAGTAAAGGAGTCTCCTTTTTTCAGTTCGATATTGGAGAAAATTGTACCTAAAAATAATTCATCCTTTTTACCTGGGTTTAAAATAGCTCCCTGTGCGATAGAGGGTAAGCCACCCATAATTCCCCATGTAATAGAGCGTGAGCGATCACAACAATAGGACATCACGGTTTGGTTAACATTTGTTAAAATGCCTCCCTTCTCGACACCACAACCACCACGGTACTTACCTGGGCCTGCAGAATCTATTATAATTTCATGCTTTGTTGTAATAACTGGTGACAATCGCTCTTGCCCCTCACATGGCTGTACACTTAGCCCTACTCCAAACACTGGTGAGGTTGTATTGGCACCATCACGATCAATACGCCCCCCATGCCCGCCAGCCATCCAGTCATACCACATAAAATATTCACTACTATCCTGACGCTGATCATACCCACCTATTAATAAATACTCTAAATTAAATGAACATGCGATAGCGCGTTCAGGCATAATATTTGACCATAATTCGAAGCAAGCATTCATAATTTTCTCAAACGCTCCAGAACAATAGCCAGAGACGGCAACTGGGCTAGGAGCATTAACGACAGAGTTTTCAGGAAGATAAATTTTCACAACTCGATAGAATCCTGAATTTAGGGGGATATCCGGGAAGAATGTTTTAGTGCCTGCATAAGTACCAGAAAGGGCTGAGCCAAATCCCGCATTTAAAAAGCAGCTTATATAAGGATGAGAATTACTTAAATCATACGTTATTTCACTCTCAGTAATGGTCATTTTTACATGGATTGGGATAAGGCCATCTCCTACTTGTGGGTCCATGTCAATATAGTCCACCGTTTCCCATTGGCCTTTGGGTAAAGCTTTTATTTTCGCCTTCATTAATCGTTCAACATAATTTTGCACCTCTTCAAAGGCCACTAGTACTGTATCTATGCCGTACTTTTCAATCATTTCCTTGAGCTGCTTCTCCCCAACTTTTGCTGCTTCCACCTGAGAACGTAAATCGCCTATTCGCTCCTCTGGTATCCGCATATTCATGACAATGATTTTTACAACATCTGCTAAATATTGACCTTTACTATATATGCGTACAGGTGGAATCCGCAATCCTTCTCCGTAATGCTCCCTTGCAGTAATATCAAAGGAACCTGGATTAGAGCCACCGACATCTGCCCAGTGTCCATTCGTTTGCATTAGGGCAATTAATTTTCCATCATGAAATACTGGTAAAATGACACGAACATCGCTAAAATGTGTGCCACCACGATAAGGATCATTCACTAGAAATACATCGCCAGGATGAATATCATCAGCGAAATCCTCTAAGATAGCTTTTGCGGTTAAATGTAATGTCCCTACATGTACTGAAATATCTTGGGTTCCCTGCATTACTGTATTTCCCTGTGCATCACATAATGCACAGCTGAAGTCTCGATTATAGATAACAAACGAATAGCATGTACGCAGCATTTGTTCAGCCATTTGATCAACTAAGTTCACAAAGCCGTTTTTCAACACTTCAAATGTTACTGGGTCTAAATTTTGGACCCTATGAGGTGTCTCTAAATTCGTTGTACTCATCACTCAATTCCTCCTTATGGAATATTAGTTCACCGTAATAATGATATTTCTATATGCATCAACCTCTGCTGTAAAACCAGGTGGAATAACAGTCGTTGTGTCGAGTTGATCGATGATGGCTGGCCCAGCAAATTGTGTGTAAACTGGTATTTTATCGCGATAGTACACGTTTGTTTCAAAATATTTACCCTCAAAAAAAACAGAGCGCGTTTCCTTGAATGCATCTTCTAAAGAGCCCTCAGGAGCATATTGAGGAAAATCAGGCTTTGGTACTGTTCCAATCGCCGTAACACGTAGGCCGAAAATTTCAACAGCTTGCTCCTTATCAGAAAATGCAAATTCTCGTTCATGCTCTTGATGAAAGGCTTCTAGTATTACATCTAGAGAAGTTATTTCATCTGCTACAAGTACAGCAAGAGATCGCCATTGCCCCTTATAACGGAGATCTATATAATTCGTCAAGGATGAGGTACTTTCTGCTATCCCTTCCTCTTCTAATAATGTTGCTGCTTCTTTACGTAATGCACCAAATTGCTTGGTCAGTTCTTCAGCAGTTACCTCCTCTACTTTCTTCACATACGTTTTAGAAATATCATGTCTAACATCTACAAGTAGGCAGCCCATTGCAGCAGCTACACCTGGATGAGTAGGAATAATAACCTTCGGAATGTTTAAATCCTTTGCCAAATAGGCACCATGTAATGGCCCTGCACCACCAAAAGCAACAAGTGCAAAATCTCGTGGATCATAGCCTCTACGAACAGATATTAGTCTTACAGCATCGCTCATATTCGCATTTGCAACTTCTATAATTGCGCTTGCTGCTTCCTCTATTGTTTGATTGAAAGCGCTTGCTATTTTTTTCACAGATTCTCTTGCCGCTTCTTTGTTTAATTGCATCGTACCATCCAATAAATCCACGCCAAGACGCCCTAATACTAAATTAGCATCTGAGTTCGTTGGTTCTGTTCCCCCTCGTCCATAGCAGGCTGGACCTGGGGCTGCACCTGCACTTTGAGGTCCATTACGTAAAGAGCCCCCCTCATCCTTCCATGCAAGGCTGCCACCCCCTGCTCCTATTGTTAGTATTTCAATACTTGGAAAACCAATTGGATAACCATATTCTATTGACCAATCCTTTGTAATGCGAATATCACCCTTATACATAAGTGAAATATCTGTACTTGTACCCCCCATGTCTAAGCCGATTGCATTGTCAAACCCACACAGCTTTGCGATATGCTTACTGGCAATAGCACCAGCTGCTATCCCTGAGCTTGCTAGCCTAGCCGCATAACGTGGAACCGTACTTGAAGTCATGACACCACCACCTGAATGTAACACCAAAATTTCTTCCTCATAGCCCTTTTTCTGCATTTCATTGCTTAACTTACTGATGTATTTACTCATAATTGGTCCGAGAACGGCGTTGATAATCGTAGTGCTCATCCGCTCATGCTCGAAAATTTCAGGAAGTACCTCGCTTGAAATACAAACATAGACATCCGGTAGTTCCTCTTTTAAAATTTTTTTGACTTTCAGCTCATTCTCTCCATTGACGTAGGCATTGAGGAAGCAAACCGCAATAGACTGTGTACCTCTACGCTTTAATTTCTTGGCTAAAATCCGAACCTCCTCTTCATCAATAGCTTGAATAATGTTCCCTTCATAATCTATGCGTTCTCCTACTTCAAACCGATCTCTCCTCTGAATATAGGGCCTAGCAGTATCCTTGTACGTATCCCAAATATCTTCCTTTGTTCCACGGCGAATTTCGATAACATCCCTAAAACCCTTTGTCGTTATCAGGGCTGTTTTCGGAAGCTTTCGTTCAATTAAAGCATTCGTTCCAACAGTTGTACCATGAGAAAAAATTTTAATATTCTTCCCATCTAACCCTGCTTTTTCAACACCATTTAAAATTCCCTGCTCTGGATTTGAAGGTGTTGAAGAGGTTTTTGTCACAAAAATGTCTCCAGTTTCTTCATTAAAAACAAATACATCCGTAAACGTTCCACCAACATCAATTGCTAAACGACTTTGTGCCATAGTTATACCTTCTTTCGTTTACTTGGTTTGATGAAATACACAAAAATTCTTCATAATAATCCTCTTTGATGAAGATAATGCCTCAAGTGAATGCTGCTAGATTTCCTCAAAAGATAGCAGTCACTATGAGAAAAATCCGAAATCATTACACTGAGGCATATAGAATGTGTTTTTGTTTGGCTACCATGCTATTAAATTTCAAGATGAGTTAGATTTTTATTCAACTTTTGTACCAATTGTAATTGTTTTGAAGGTTGTAAAAAATTCCTTCGCCGCCTGCCCTTGCTCTCGGGCACCAGTACTTGAGTTTTTCATTCCTCCAAATGGCGCTTGGGGCTCGGCTCCTCCTGTTTCATCATTCACCTGTACAAGTCCCACTTCACTGCGATTAATAAAATCAAAAGCTTTTGGAATATTAGTCGTATAGATCGAAGCACTTAATCCAAAATCGGAATCATTCGATAAGCGAATCGCCTCTTCATAATCCTTAACCTTTATAACAGCTAGTACGGGGCCAAATATTTCTTCACGGGCAATCGCCATATCATGTGTTACATTTGTAAAAATGGTTGGATCGATGTAATACCCCTCTTTCATACCTTGAGTTGGACCACCACCAAATATAAGCTCAGCTCCATCTAGTTGTGCTTTTTCAATAGCGGCTAAAATAGAATCATATTGTCCCTTTGAGGATACAGGGCCCATTGTTACGCCAACCTCTATTTTTTTAGCCTCTTCTATTAACTGCTGGAGCACTTCTTCATAAATCGCTTCCTCAATATATACTCGACTAGTCGCTGTACAACGCTGTCCTGTTTGCTTCATAGCACCTTCTATCGTTAGTTTTGCAGCTTGTTTGATATTCGCATCCGCTAAAATGACGGCTGCATTTTTGCCTCCAAGCTCCAGTTGAATTTTTTTATTCGTTGATCCAGCAGTATCTAAAATACTTTGCCCGACATTATTTGAACCAGTAAATGTAATCGCCTTTACTTCAGGTGCCTCTAATAAAACCTGCCCAACCTTTGAGCCACGACCTTGGACTACATGTAACACATTTTTTGGTAAACCTGCCTGTTGAAATAATTCTCCTATTAATTTTCCGGTTAAAGCTGCTTCAATAGATGGCTTCCAAACAACTGTATTGCCATATACTAATGCCGGAGCAATCTTCCACAGTGGAATGGCAACAGGAAAATTCCAAGGAGTGATCGCCGCAACTACACCGAGTGGCACACGCATTGTGTATAATATCTTTGATTCATTGGCAGAAGGTAACACCTCACCTACAGCACGCATCCCTTCTTGGGCAAAATAACGCAAAATGGAAGCCCCTCGTTTCACTTCTCCGAGCATTTCACTTTTCGTTTTGCCCATTTCACATGAAGCTATTTCAGCTACTTGATCTATATTTTTTTCAAGCAGATCCGCTGTTAGTCGTAAAATCTCTCCACGTGCAATAGATGATGTATTTTTCCAGTCTTCAAATGCATTATGAGCAGCAGTAACAACTGCTTTCGTTTCATTTACTGTTAAAAGTTCTACAGCGCCAATACATTGGGTTGGTCTCGCTGGATTAAATTGTTCTCGTACCTCTCTAACAACTGTTGTCATATTACTCCTCCTTTATAAAGTGATTGAATTTATATTTCAACGATAGTTTTACGTATATATTCAAACGTTTCGTCTAATATACGCAGCATTTCGTCCAATTCTACTTTTGATAGAATAAGAGGCGGAGCAAAAACAACTGTATCTTGATCATACGTAACTGTTCGAAGAATTAACCCTCGTTTCATCGTTTCCTGTACAAAAATTGGGCTAAGAGGAGACTCAAACAATTCACCTGTCTCACGGCTTTTGACTAATTCAATTGCCCCAAGCAATCCAAGTGTACGCACACGTCCAATAAAGCTATACTTTTCCTGCAGCGCTTGAAATCCCTTCAACATTGCATCACCCATGACCGCTGCATTTTCAACGAGATTTTCACGCTCAACGATTTCAATATTTTTCAAGCCAACTTGACAAGCAAGTGCATGACCGCTGTATGTGTACCCATGCATTAATGTACCCTTGGAAAGCTCACAAAAGTCCTGATGCAGTTTTTCTGATATCACCACTCCTCCAAGTTGGGCATAGCCACTCGAAACGCCTTTCGCGAAGCTCATCATATCTGGCACTACACCATAGTGCTCCATCCCAAAAAATTTACCTGTACGCCCAAATCCTGTAATGACTTCATCCGCAATCAATAAAATACCGTACTCATCACAAATTTTTCGTACTTCTCTAAAGTAGTCCCTTTGTGGAATATTTACTCCACCTGCTCCTTGCACAGGCTCAGAAATAAATGCAGCCACATTCTCAGGACCTAACGCTTCAATTGTTTCATGTAAATTACGTACCGATTCGCTATAGACATAGTGGAAGTCTGGAGCATGTGAATTTGTAAAATCACGAAATGCTTGTAAGCCTGTTGCATTTGTAGCGCCCATCGCTACACCGTGGTAGGAGTGTGTACGTGAAATAATTTTTTGGCGCTTTGGCTGTCCTTTTAGTAACCAGTAATGACGTGCTAGTTTAATGGCTGTATCATTCGCCTCTGAGCCGCCTGAAGTAAAAAATACTGTGTTTAAATCTCCCGGAGCTAAAGAAGCAATTTTCGCTGCTAAACGAATCGCCGGTTCATTGCTAAATGTTGCAAAGCAGGAACTAAATGCTAATGTGGATATTTGCTCCTTCGCAACATCTGCAATTTCTTGACGGCCATGCCCAATATTTACATTCCATAAAGAAGACATCCCATCAATATAGACATTTCCTTCGATATCTTTCAAATAAATGCCAGTTCCTTCTGTAAAAATAACTGCTGGCCCTTGTGTTTGCTGTTGCTCAATTGACGATGTTGGATGTAAAAAATGCTTTTGATCTAATGTTTTTAGCTCTTCCTTTAATTGAATTGCCATCAATACCAACCTCTTTTCGTTTATAATTTCATACACTTTTTTACTAGCAACTCTCATGCCAACTGTTTGCTTTCAGCACAAAAAATAAAAAGAGACATTCTCTTATTCGAAAATACCTCTTTTCATCTCTTATTTATTGATTCATTTTAATGATGCGGATCATCATTTTTGTTGCATCATGTCACTAAACACCGTTGCGTTATTACCATTCACTATGCAAAAGCGGAAATTTGATGTAGAAATACATCACTACTCCTTATAAGAAATATGCCTTGTTAATTGGAATTTTTGAATTTTACGCACTAAAGTTGACTGATCACAGCCAAGTGATTTAGCTGCCTGCCTAATACTTGGATATTTAGACAATGCCTGCTTTATAATTTGCTTTTCAAAAGCAGCTACTTGCTCCTTTAATGTGCCACTAAACATGGTTGTAACAGCTGATTCCTGTAATTTAGGTAGTTGCTCCACATTTTCGATATCATGAATATTCGTTGTATTACAATCTAATTCTTGTTGTACCGTATATACTGTTATTTCTGGCTGTGTAGCTAATAAGCAAATTCGTTCCACCATATTTTTAAGCTGACGTATATTTCCTGGCCAATCATAGGACACTAATATTTTCATGGCCGATGACTCAATTGTTCGGTGAATACCGTATTTCTCTCCAATGACAGCTAAAAAATGATGGACTAGTGGAATAATATCCTGACGACGTTGTCTTAATGGTGGAATTTCAATGGGGATGATATTTAAACGATAATATAAATCCTCACGGAAACTACCTTGTCTCACCATTTCTGCCAAATTGCGATTCGTTGCTGCAATAATGCGGACATCAATAGAAATAGGCCTCCCACTACCAATACGTTGAACCTCTGACTCTTGGAGCACACGTAATAATTTTGCCTGTAGTAGCAAAGGCATCTCTCCAATTTCATCTAAAAATACTGTACCACCTGACGCAATTTCAAATAACCCAGCCTTACCACCTCTTGACGCTCCTGTAAATGCTCCTCCCTCATAGCCAAAAAGTTCGGTTTCTAATAGATTTTCAGGTATTGCACTACAGTTAATCGTTAATATTTGCTTATGACTACGTCTACTATTTGCATGAATTAGCTTTGTAATTTCTTCTTTACCAACGCCCGATTCACCACCAATTAATACAGTAGAATCTACCTCCGCAATTCTCATCACGCGATTTACAACATCCATCATTGCAGGAGACACAGCGATTAAATTACTTGGTGTCGCCTCTTTATTATGTAATGCTTGTAGCTTATTTTTAAAATTTTCATTTTGAACCTCTAATTTTTTCACTTCTGTCTCTAGTAGTTTTAACTGGGTCATATCACGTGTAATGGCTACTACGTATTGCAACTCACCCTTTTCATTAAATATTGGCTTGCCCGTCACTAAAAAGCATTTTCTATTAATGAACGTTTGCAGTATGGTTACTTTTTCATTCGATTCGATGACTTTCATGGATATAGAATCACTCATTAATCCTTCAGCTATTGCGTCTTTTGCATATCTCCCCATTAAATTAATACCAACAATTTCGATATCAATATCATTTTGAAATAATATTTTCCCATCGCTATCACATATGGTAATGCCATCTGATATGGAATTTAATACTTTGTTTGATAAAGGATTCATAAAATCAAAATGGCTAAACTGCGTTAATGGTCTAATAGTAAATAAGCTACCCTGTGAAGTCTCTAATACATGAATAAAATAGCCTTCTACCTCATATGTTTCTGTCCCTTTACTATACTTTTTTATAATTTTTTCAAGGAGCTCTATTTGGATATCACTTTTTACAATTACTTCATCATTTTTGACAAGAAAAAAATGTTCATCTTTATGAAGTTCTGTTATCGACATATTGACCACTTCCTCTCAAACTAGAAAATCAATTACGCCATGGCGTAATTGTAGCGGCAGCAACATGATGTTTTTTTTGTGCGAAAGCGTAGTGCTAACGCAGCGGCAGCAACATGATGTTTTTTGTGCGAAAGCGTAGTGCTAACGCAGCGGCAGCAACATGATGTTGGTCACTCAGGTGTTTTCACAGGAAGTGAAATTCTTAGCCTGAGTTCCTCTATTTCAGTAGGTGTTTGGACACCCACTGTAAAAAAAAACCAAAACTGCATTCATCTCACCATCTGTAGAGGTGGGGGGTCCGCTGAGTAAAGATAAAATAACTTCATAAAAAAATTCGCTCTCTTTCTACGGGTAATTTGCAAGCCTAAAGGTACTTAAGACCTTCGCTTTGTTACTTGGCTTGCTATCTCGGAGAATGGTCGCGAATTTTTTATATGCTAATATCAATTACGCCTCGGCATAATTGCGTCCGGAATCGGCATTGTGATTAGGCCTGCGTGTTGTTTTTTGTGCGAAAGCGTAGTGCTAACGTAGCGGCAGCAACATGTTGTTGATCACTCAGTCGTGTGTTGTTGTTGTTTTTGCTGTCGCTTCGCTTTCGCACAGGTAAAACCGTGTTGCTGTCGCTTCGCTTTCGCACAGTTAAAACCGTGTTGCTGTCGCTTCGCTTTCGCACAGCTA